>JAKADI010000311.1 GCA_021820675.1 Bacillota bacterium
GAGGCGGCCGATAGGAGTTCTTCGCGCCGCTACAATGATTACCTCGCGCATCAGGGTGGTACCTCCTTGTCGTGTATTTCGTTTACTGTAGATTAATCCAGACATCTTTCACTTCGGTATATAATTCCAGAGCGTAATGGCCCATTTCCCGACCAAATCCGGATTCTTTGAAACCGCCCCAAGGAGCGGCAGCGTCATACACATGATAGGCGTTCACCCACACGGTTCCCGCATCCAAGCGATGGGCAAGATAATGCGCGGTCCGAACATTTTCGGTCCACACCCCAGCAGCTAACCCATAGGGGGAGGTGTTTGCTCGGACGACAACTTCCTCGATGTCGTCGAACGGCATGACTGCTACGACCGGTCCAAAAATTTCTTCTCGAGCTATCGTCATGTTGTCCTGGACGTTAGAAAATATCGTCGGTTGGATATAAAATCCGGGGCCGGCTTCCGGCATCTGGTCTCCACCGGCTACGACTGAGGCGCCTTCTTGACGGGCCGATTCGATATAATCCAAGACCCGCTGATATTGCTCGGCAGAAACCACGGGCCCCATTTGCGTGCGAGGATCTAATGGCTGTCCCACTTTGAGACGACGGGCATACTCGCTCATCTGTTCCAAAGCTTGGTTATAAATTTCTTTGGCCACGTAGACACGCGACCCTGCCGAGCAGACTTCGCCTTGATTCATAAAAATGCCAAGCATGGATCCGGAGATGGCGCGTTTTAGATTCGCATCAGCACAGATAATATTCGGCGATTTTCCTCCTAACTCCAGGGACACCCGGGCCATACGCTCGGCTGCTTTATGCATAATGGACTTTCCCACCTCGGTTGAGCCGGTGAACGCGACTTTATTGACGTCAGGATGGGCCACTAAGGCGGCCCCCGCTTCAGGTCCGTATCCCGTGACAATATTGATGACTCCTGGGGGGAACTTGGCCTCGGTTATGAGTTCGGCCAGACGCAACACGCTTAAAGGCGACTGTTCCGCAGGTTTTAAAACGATGGTACAGCCACTCGCCAACGCTGGCCCCAATTTCCATACGGCCATCAGCAAGGGAAAGTTCCATGGAATAATGGCCCCCACCACGCCGACTGGTTGGCGCATTGTGTAATTGAAAAATTTTCCGGCAGACACCGGAATAGTGCTTCCTTCGATTTTAGTGGCCCATCCGGCCATATACCGCATGTGATCGATAGCCATCGGCACGGTTCCGTACTGGGCTTGCCTTAACGGCATGCCCATGTCCAGGCTGTCCAGTTGGGCCAATTCGACGAGGTGCTGATCCATTAAATCTGCCAGACGCCACAACAAGACGCCCTTGGCGTTAGGATTGAGTTGTTGCCAATCTTGGTGTTGAAAAGCCTTCCGGGCAGCCTGAACAGCCTGATGAACATCTTCTTCGCGTCCGCGTGCTACCCGGGTCAAGACCTCGCGGGTTGACGGATTCTCGTCATCCATCATCTGGCCAGAGACGGACGGGACCCACTGTCCATGGATATAGTGCATATGATTACGGTGAACAAATTCTTGGACGGTAGGTAAGACTTGATGCATTTGTGTCACATCCATCGCCTCCATGGGCATACTGATTCAAAAATCTATAGAGCGGTGTGTATCACTGTGAAATTTCATGGCAAGCCTTAACGCGATCTGGCAAAATGGCATTGAGTGCAAAACGTCCTGATGTTTATCGTCTTTTCACCCTGGAATGTCATTTAGTCATCCGGCGTGCCGATATATAGTTCTACTAACCCTTGAGCAAAGACCTGCAAATCCCGGGCCGAGGCTTTGCCAGCGTCCGATTGCAGCGCCTCTTGGAGCGCTTGCTCATTGTCAAAGGTCATCTCGGCCATAAGATAATATGAGGACGTTGTCTGGGCTGAGCCCACCGGTTTCATGTGACTGATTTCCATCTGCCGAAGACCCGGCATTTTCTGGGCTAAGGGCATATGCACGGTGCGGTAATGCTCATCAAACGCTGCGGGGTTATCGGGAGTTCGGTAGAGCGCAATGAGTTTAATCATCGATTTGTCCCTCCTGTTTGCTTAAGGGTTATACAGTTTTAAAACGGTCAAAGGGCTGGGAACAGTTCTCACAGTAATACAATTGTTGGCAGAGAGTACGGCCGAAACGGCTTATCGATCGTGTTTGCGTTGACCCACAAAACGGACATGTCACCGGATCCTGAGAACCTTGCGCGGGTTCGGATATACCCCACGCCAAAAGGGCTTGCCTGCCATCTTGGGTAATCCGCGCGGAGGACCAGGTTTGGTGGTGCACCCACTGCACGTCAAGGGGTCCTGCGTCTTTAAGGGCCAGTTCCACATGGTGTCGAATCAGATCTAAAGCAGGACAACCTAAGAAGGTAGGGAGAAGTCCCACGTGAATTCCGTGCTCATCGAGCCGAATATCGTCGACCATACCCAAATCGACAATGCTCACTCCGGGTAGTTCCGGATCCATCACGGTTCCCAGACGGGCCATCACCTGCTCCTTAGTCATACGCGTGAGTTACCCCTCTCTTACCTGAATGCCTGCCATGTCGAGACCCTGACTTGCAGATATCACGCTCGTTAAACATGTCTATGTCCGGGCATGCGAGAGCCGGCACCCATTACTGTCTTGCGTCAAAAGGCATTCGGAGTGCTTCCTGACAAAAAACCAGCCCCATGGCATACAGGCATTGACGGCGGATGGTGGCCTTTGTGATTTCCCTTTGGTTCATCATCCGCGCATTTCCATGCAGGTCATCAAGGGTATCTCGTGTCGTTCCCGTACCAAGACCATCATCTTTGACTCCTTTTCCCGTAAGGAACTGGTGACGTTGTGGGCGAAATCTCCCCTCGTCAACGTTCCCGGGGGGTGTATCGTCCCTCGAACGCCTCGCAACACTCTGGCTCGCGGTTAACGGAAGACCAGAGAGCCAAATCTTACAGAAACATGCTGGGGTCTGCGTCACAGGAACGCAGGTTTTCAAGGCCCCGGCCTCTAATGCCGACAACCGTGGAGCTTAGTTCCCCAAGCTCCCGGTTAGGTCGGCGTGTGACATGTAACGGAAAGTGGAATAATGACAATTCACCCATGATACTAACCAAATATTACATGATATATGACATGATATTCAATATTGTTATTTGCAAATGTTCTTAGTTATACGGAATTAAGAGCACCGCCATCAAGCAACCGACAATAACGTTACCAAGCAGACTGTGGTCTTGGTATGAGTATTGTTTGGGCAGCAAAATGATGCGGAAAGCGCAAGGAATTTCGTGGGATCGCCCGCTCCTTCACCCGTTGAAACCCGTGTTCATCTTGATATTACTGTGGTAGGCTTGGATCGCCCGAACGTGGTGAACACGGGAGGTTATGGATGAGACCTGGGTGCTGTATGAATCGGCCTTCCTAATGCGACTTCGGCCGCCTCCATTAAAGTTTCGGGTAAGGTAGGGTGGGCGTGAATAGTTAAGGCAAGGTCTTCCAATGTCGCACCCATTTCGAGAGCCAGTCCGCCTTCTCCTATGAGGCTCGACGCATCCGCCCCCGCCACGTGGACCCCGAGCAGAAGCCCTGTGTTTTTATCTGCTACCACAACGGCTTCCCCCACCGGGTAATCGAGTGATAAAGCACGGCCGTTGGCGGCTAATGAAAAACGACCCATGATGGGATCATATCCCGCTTCCCGTGCGGAGGATTCTGTCAAGCCAACCGTAGCAATTTCGGGGTCCGTGAAGATAACCGCGGGGATGGCAAAGGCATCAGTATAAGTCGGACGCCCGGATAGATTGTCCGCTGCGACTTTGCCTTGATAGCTCGCTTTATGGGCCAGCATCGGCCCGGGTGTCACATCGCCAATAGCGGCAATATCCGGATTACTCGTTCGGAGCCTGTCGTCAACGATAATCAGGCCGTCTTTGTCGACCTCAACTCCTGCATCCTTCAGGCCCACATCATCGGTGTTGGGAACGCGGCCTACCGTTACCAGAACTGCATCGGCTTGCAGTATTTTGTTGTCCTTATCCA
>JAKADI010000312.1 GCA_021820675.1 Bacillota bacterium
GACAGGCCAGTGTTCGGACAGGACCTGCAAGGCGGGTCCGTAGGTCGCCAACATCAAATCCAGCTTGCGAAATCCTTTTGCCTCAAAGGCCTTGGCCCGCTCAAGCACGCGATCGCGAACCAGTGGCAGCAATTCATCCCACCATCCTCCCTGGGAGGCTTCGCGCTTCCGGCAAACCAGCATAATGGTGCTCTCGGCCGCATTTTTATTGGCAATGTGCATGCTGTGTTCCGACTCCGTGTGTACCGGCCACGACGCAGTAATTTCAAATCCCGCATGAATCAACGCCGACGCTAAGGTGTCCCACGCCTCCACCCGCTTATGGGTAAACATCAGTGTCAACACGCCATCATCTCTTAACACCCGGTATATCTCTTGAAACACCTCTTGCATTTTTTCCTGATAGTTTTGCTCCGCTCGTTTTTTGGGCTTTATGCCTCGCTCTTCGGAAAACAACGACGGATTTGCCACGGCCTCACTAGTCTTGTCGGTAAGCTCTTCGAGAAACACTTCGGGATACAGATCTCCTATCGTGCGTTTTTGCCAGACATAGAAGAAGTCGGCCATCTCCGCATACATCACGTTGTCATAATAGGGAGGATCCACCACGACCGTGTGGACTGAGCCATTAGCAATGTCATAAAGATCGGTGGCTGATCCGAGACGTACGGTAGGTTCGGTAGTCTCTCGCTCAAACCATTGGATATTCTCTTTATCTCCCAGTAATCTGCACAAGCTCGCGTACGCATCGACGACTTGGTCCACGGCCCAATCAAAACCCATACCTGGTGTGGTTAAATTCATTTCAGCGAACGACCACTTAAAGGAATAATCGTGGCGATCGAAAGTGCCAGCGATCACGGTTCGGGAAGCATGCCAACGAGTCATACGCGAATTGTAGTCGCATGTTTTGTCGAAAGCGAATGCTAGATACGTTAGAATTGCACGTGCTTCGGCAAAAGTATGTTTAGCCAACACTTCGGCTTTTACTTCGTGAAACGCCTCGAGATAAGTTATTAGGCTTAGGAGCTGACGAGGTGAAAACATATCTTTCCATTGGGACATGCCGTATTGAGTGGGTCTGGCATCGTTTGTTATGACGGGATAGGCCTCATTGGGTATCCACCCCTTGTCGTTCCAATTCGGCGCATTGTGTTCCAACATATTCATGGCGACCAAGACAGAATCTTCGTCCGCGGGGGTCGGTTCTCGAAATTCGCCCCCACCCTTGACTTTAAGGGCCAATGCATACAATTGAAGTCCTAATCCCTTAGTCTGCGCCTGGCGCTTTATAACGTCGCCTTCAAAAACGTTGTGGCAACGCGGGCATATCCCCGCACCTTTTTTGACGGTGCCCTGTTCCGGATCCAATACCTCTCGCGTTAAATCCACAACATGGGGAACCAGTTTGTCCCCCGCTCCCTCAATCCATTTGACGGCTATCTTTTGCTTTGCCGTATTCGCCAACCACCAATTAGGGCTGAGCGGAACTTCTAAGGAACATGACGGGCACGTTGCCGTATGAGCCCACAAATGAGCCCACACCCGCTCGTTAGAATTAGTAGCAAATATACCTTGAGTGCGATTGGCGGCAAGTTGCTGTATCTGACGGGCATATGTCGTGATGTACGTGGCTAACCCCATGCCAAACGCTCTTGGGTAAGCCAAAGTTGCCTGTTCAATTATATGCGCCACAGGATTCAGATCGTTTGCCATCACGTTGAAACCCAGCCGAATTCCTTCAAAAGGAATGGATCCACCCCCAGCCATCGGGTCGAAAACTCTAATCTCGTCAGACCCCCAGAAGGCTCGAAGACGTTTGCTGATTTCTTGGGTTTGGTCAGTCGAAATTGGTTCCGAAAATGCACGTTTGTATCCGTATGGATTGGTCCCCAAGTCTTCGCCCGTGACACGAGCCGCTTGAATTTTGGCAAACGTTGTTACCGGATCTCCTTTAATTCCGAGAACTTGAAGAAACCACTGGGGATCCGTGTCAGCGGGTAGAAGACTCCCGAGCACAGCGGCTCGACTCACTGTCAACGGACGACGGGCCCACCACACATGCAGACGATTGGGCGCCGGATGTTGCCCTGTACTGTTTTCCCGTCGGCTTTCGATACCCAACGCCTCGACCGGAAAATCTTCCTCAATAAACACTCGTGGCCGTGCCATCCCTATCGCCCCTTGTTTTTCATTGACCTTATTCTTCACCCAACCACAGGCGCAAGGCCCGCTCCATATACCGGCCCTTGCCTGGGTATTGGACGCGCGCATAAAAATATCGCCGTTCGTCCGGTGTCATACGCACTAGTCCTTGTACTACATTGTGAATCCGTTCCACCCGCCTTAAAGGCCGTGCGAGCCGAAATAACAAGCCGAGGTATATTCCGGTATCCTCGGTGAGCCCCACGGGATTTGACTGGGGTCGCGTTAACACCGACGAAGGATGACCCTCGCTTTTCAGCGCCTCCACTAACCCGGGCTGACAGGCTAAAAATTGTGTTCCACGTAATGTCCCAACCTTCAAAGGGGCCTGCTCTTCTTCGTTGGCATTGTTGTATGCCTCTTGCCACAGTTCCAAGCGCACCGCGTTATCGTGATCTTTCAAGATGCGCAACTGATACGGCTTAGGTCCTGTCATGCATGTGGTCCTCCAATTCGTCTAACACGGCATCTAAATGACGCGCACTATCCGGACCCAAGACATGGTGTACGGGCAATCGTTGCCCCGTCGCAGCCTGTACAGCACCAAGATGTTTGACAATACGGGCTACCGTTTCTTGGGAAAGCCGGATAGGCACTTGTTGATACGGCGCGCTCATGACATCGCCTCTTTCGTAACCACGGTGAGTGAAATTTCGCCGGATTTGCCTCCCAACACCGCCCGCAACCACTCCACCATGTCTGTGACAGAACGTCCGGGATCATAGACATAAGTCAATGTGACCATCACGTTAGCCTGCCACCCTTGTCGCAATGCCTCGACCAGAAACGGGGTAATGGTGCTCTTGAATCGCTGAAAGCGTCTGGGAGAACCGGTGTAATCTAAACGCAGGGTTTCAGGCGCTTCGCCCTCGATCCAAAAACTTGTCTGCAAGTGGTTGGGCATACCCTGCGGATGGACGGCCAGTTCCACTAGCTGGTTAACCGCCACCAATTTGACCGATGCTAATTGAGCTTCCACAATGGTGCCGCCAATCGAACGATCCCGTAATTGCTGAATCACATCATCGGGAGTTCCCACAAAGATGTCTCCGGTTTGCGGAACACCGGGAGTAGAGGCGGGTTGGGGCTTCCAAGGCAGAGCTATCGGGCCCGGCGGTTCGGTGGTGGGTCCAGGTGGATGGACTTGATGGTCTCCATCCACCTCATCCAGGGGTTCTGTCGGCTCCGCTATTGCCCAAGGGCCGATCGCAAGATTTTTGGCTCGTTCGGGTGTCATCACCCTAGCCTCTTTGGCGATGACAGGTTCGCATGACGTGCCGAAGCTTACTTGAGGACCATAGTGGTAGACCCATTCCCTTTTCAGCACCGCTTGACGGATAGATTCCTTAAGCGGATCCGCGGCCGCAAGAAATGGCAACGAACCGCGACGGAAGAATGCCTGATAAAGTGCTTCCGTGGTCATCTCATCACTCTGATGATCCCAAGCCCGTTCTTGCAGCCACGCCGCGGCTTTGGGAGGATCATCCGCCCTTAGCAACTTAGGCCCTTCGGGTCGTTCTCTTAGCGCCCGCTCCACCATGTGTTGCCCGGTCCCTTTCGGAAAGTCGTCCTGTTGCGGCTCGACCACGCGATACGCGAGGCCTGCCTCGCTGCCATCCGGATAAAAGAGGTGGCGGTACGTGCGGAAAATCGCCCGTGTCACCTCTTGGCCACTCGACTTGGCATCTTGAGTGAGCCGATCCCACTGATTCTCCAAGGCGGCCTTACGCAATGGATCGCCGAGAATCTTACTCAATGCCCTCTGTCGCCGGGCCTGGCGATAGAGTTCCTCCCGGCCTCCTTCATCCCCCACCAGGAAGA
>JAKADI010000313.1 GCA_021820675.1 Bacillota bacterium
TGGAGCAGATGGCTTATGAACTCGACCTGCGGTCCTAGCGATGTTATGGATCAAAATGGTGCACAGAGTCCAGCAATGATTCGAGCTCAAACTCTTTCGGGTCCTATGCAGGCATGGCGACGTCGTTTTCACAGAAGGCCCGAATTGTCCTTCGCGGAATATCAAACCGCGGAGGACATTGCTCGGGTACTCGAGTCAATTCCAGGCATGCGGGTAAGCCAGAGGATTGGGGGGACAACGGGGGTATGTGCGCGTGTAGGGCAAACGGGTGGTCAGCGTATCGCGCTTCGGGCGGACATGGATGCGCTGCCGATAACCGAGCCGTATCGCGTAGAGTTTGCGTCAGAGGTCCCCGGTGTGATGCATGCCTGTGGGCACGATGCACATATGGCCATTCTTTTAGGAGCTGCACACCTTATTGCTGAAGATATGCTGCGTGGCAACATCGACGGCGAAGTGGTGTTTATTTTCCAACCTGCGGAAGAAACGCCAGATATCACCGGGAAAACGGGAGCACCGCATTTGATTGATGCGGGAGTTCTTGATGGGGTAGATGCGGTGTTGGCGTTGCACATGGACCCACAGACGCCAGTGGGACAGGCGCGGTTACATGATGGTGTTTGTATGGCTAATACTGACAATTTTCGCGCGCGGATAATTGGCGCTGGTGGACACGCCGGATACCCCAACCTGGCCCTTGATCCCTTATGGCTATTAGTGCCTGTGCTTGAGGCCATTCATGGGATTCGGTCGCGCCGTCTTTCGCCATTGGAGGCCGCGGCTGTGAGCGTGTGTCGTATTCAAGGGGGAACAACCAACAACGTGATACCGCCTTATGTGGATCTGGAGGGGACGCTCAGGAGTTACGGGGATGAAGCCCGCGAACTAATCGTCCAGGAACTTCAACGGGCCTTATCGGTGGCGGATATATTAGGAGGCCATGGGGAGTTGCATATCGATCGATGCGAACCAGCCGTGGTTAATAATCCGGCGTTGAACCGTGTGATTCAGGACGCAGTATGCACTGCTACACGACATACTCCTTTGTGGAATGGACCTTTTGGTATGGGTGGAGAGGATTTTGGGTTTATGAGCAGGCTGGTCCCGAGTGCATTGTTCTTTTTGGGGTGTGCACCACCCGGAATCCCCGGTACGAGCTTGCATTCTCCGGATTTTGTTTTGGATGAGCGAGTATTGCCCGTAGGGGCAGCAATTTTCTTGGAAGCCGTACGAAAGTTTTTGCGGGAAGGATTGGCGGTCTAATCTTCAGGAGGGATAAGGATGTCGCAAAAGTTAGCGATAATTGGCTTTGGAACAGTTGGGCAAGGATTTGTCGAAATTTTAGTTCGAGACTCCGAACGCTTGAAAGCTGAATACGGCGTGGACTTCAAGGTCGTCGCGATTAGCGATGTCGCCAAGGGGACGTTAGCGCACGCTGACGGTTTGAATCTCACGGCAGTTCTTGAATCCGTAGAAACCTCAGGAAACTTTATGGAATATCCAAATACGCAGGGATTGGTCAAAGGCTGGGATAGTGTCGAAACGATTCTAAACAGCGGAGCAGACACCGTGATTGAGGCGACCTTTACCAATATTATCGACGGTCAGCCGGGTATCGAACACTGCCGGAAGGCATTAGAGGCGGGAAAAAACGTCGTAACAACGAACAAGGGACCGATTGCATTAGCTTTGGATGAGTTGGAGGGGATTGCTGCGGCACGTGGCGTACGAATCCTTTATGAGGGTACGGTTATGAGTGGAACACCGGTATTGCGATTGGCGGCTACGGGGCTCGCAGGGAACCAAATTCAAGGGATCCGCGGAATCCTCAACGGCACCAGCAATTACATTTTAACACGAATGGAAGAGGGGTTGACGTTTACTGCAGCCTTGGCGGAAGCGCAGCGATGGGGATATGCGGAGGCGGATCCTACGAATGATGTGGACGGTTTTGATGCGCAGTATAAATTGCTCATTTTAGCCCGTGCCCTGTTTGGCTCAAGTCTGCGGCGCGAGGATATTTTGTGCACCGGGATCCGCGCGATCACCTCCGACGACATTGCGCGGGCTCGCGAGGACGGCAAGCGCTACAAACTTGTGGCATCGTTAGAACGGGACCCTTCGGGTCTTATTGGCAGAGTAATGCCGGAGGCAGTCGCCTTGTCAGATCCTTTGGCAGGAGTTGCGGGGGCTATTAATGCGTTGACATATCGGTGCGATTTGTCCGGGGATGTGACTATTGTGGGGGCTGGAGCCGGACGCCTTGAGACGGGATATGCTCTGCTGATCGATTGCTTGAATTTGTACCGAGGTCAAATCTAAGGGAGGTAAGGCAGATGACAAAGGTGGAGGTTCCGAGCCGTTGGCCCATGTACATTGGCGGAATTGCTTTCGAGTCG
The DNA here is from genome assembly GCA_021820675.1 of Bacillota bacterium. Lineage (GTDB taxonomy): Bacteria > Bacillota > Sulfobacillia > Sulfobacillales > Sulfobacillaceae > Sulfobacillus. Next base: position 2,400 of record JAKADI010000313.1, read on the forward strand.
GAGAAGTGCTCGCCGGTGATCGACCCGGGAACTGGCCAGGTTGTCGCCACAGTGCCCGCGGCGTCCCGGGAGGACGTGATGAAGGCATTAGAGGTGGCTGAGGAAGGGGCGGAAATTGCCGTCAATATGTCTTCCCATCAGCGTATGCAGATTTTACGCAGAGCCGCTGAGACCCTTGCAGGTGATGCGGAAGCATTTGCGGCGTTGATTGCAACGGAAGGGAGTAAAACCATTCGGGAAGCTCGCAAGGAGGTGGGGCGCTGTGTAGATACCCTCCGCCTCAGTGCGGAGGAGGCCCGCCGGCAGGGGGGAGAGGTTCTGCCGTTTGACCAGGCGCCAGGTAGCGAAAACCGTGTCGGATATTGGAACCGCACGCCGCTTGGGATTATCAGTGCCATTACCCCGTTTAATGACCCGTTGAATTTAGTGGCTCACAAGGTAGGGCCAGCCCTTGCTACAGGCAACGCGATTATTGTGAAACCGTCCGGTCAAACTCCATTGAGTGCGTTAAAATTGGCAGAGATCCTTTATGAAGCGGGACTGCCCGGACCTATTCTCAGCGTTATCACAGGGGAGGCGCGTGACGTTGGTGGACCCTTGGTTCAAGATCCGCGAGTGCGAATGGTCAGTTTCACGGGAGGGCTGAAAACGGGGGAGCACATTGCGCATCAGGCCGGCCTGAAGAAACTATCGATGGAATTGGGATCCAATTCTCCTGTGATTGTGCTAGCAGATGCTGACTTGGACCAAGCGGCATACGCATGTGTTTCGGGTGCATTTTGGGCAGCGGGACAAAACTGCCTGGGGGTTCAACGGATCTTTATTCAAGAATCCGTTTACGTAGAGATGAAACAACGGATTGTTGAATTGACGAGTCGGATTCGTATCGGCCCCAAGCTAGACGAGGCAACCGATATGGGGCCGTTGATTAGTGAAGCGGAGGCGCGGCGTGTTGCCCACTGGGTCGAGGAAGCGCGTCAACACGGAGCCACGGTCTTGATTGGCGGGACGAGGCACGGGGCTTATTATTCACCGACGGTCCTCGAGGGAGTTCCGGCCGGTGAAACAGTTTTGGAAGAAGAGATTTTTGGACCGGTCGCTTCGTTGATTCCTGTCCCAGATTTGGATTTTGCTATCCGTGAGGCAAATCATGTCAACTACGGCTTGCAGGCTGGCGTGTTTACCCGGAACATCCCCCAGGCATTCCAAGCTATTAAGCGGCTTCGCGTTGGGGGCGTGATGATCAATGATTCCAGCGATTACCGTATTGACGCCATGCCATTTGGTGGAGTGAAAGGTTCTGGCCTTGGACGGGAAGGCGTGCGGTTCGCGGCCGAGGAGATGACCGAACCCAAGCTCGTTTGTTTCAATTTGTAGTTTGCCTACACAGATATGGGAGATTTTCGACCTGAAAGCGATTGGCTTTTTGTGACGTCACTCCCTGTTATCATGATGGATTTCTATTTCTCCAGTTTGTTTAAAGGAAACACGTGAATGTATAGACCCATGGGGGCGGCTGCGGTGACACGTGGCATGAGGAATTGCAATGCTGAGGGTGCCACAGTAACTTAATTACCACCGTAATCCGAGTCTGTGAATGATGGTATCTGCATTCTAGCGAGTT
>JAKADI010000314.1 GCA_021820675.1 Bacillota bacterium
TCGAGTCTGGCCACCTCTGTCGCATTCGGAGGGAGAATCGAACTCACACGAAGTAAGTTGACATTCCCAATTCCAGCGGCTAACAAGGCATTGTCAAACGCGTTTAAACGGCTGGGCCCCTCTGCCGATCCTGCTAGTAATGTAAATTTTTTGGGTGTTTCTAACACCAGTGTGCCTCCTTATGCGGACAAATTTCCTCGCAAATTATAACAAACGCCCTCAAGAATACAACGCTTACAACCCCTTGAAATCAGCAAGGCGCATATAAAAGTGCGACGCTTCGGCAAACGGTAGGATAACACATTTTGAGACCTCGCCTCTTTTGGCCTGTGGCGAGCCGCCGCATCAGGCTTTGGCGTCCCCAGTTAATGGATCAAATGTTTTAGCACGACCAAGCAATACTAACCACTAAGACAAACGACCTGACAAACGAACCTTATTATGATGTGTGAGGAGGTTTCAGATGGAAACCAGGCGAAAACGATACCGGAATCGGCCCTCGGTCTTCAAACGCCTGCAACAGAAGGTGGTGAATACAGCCGCGACCATTAGTCTGCCGGCATTAGTTGTGGGCGCCACCGTAGTGCTGCTCCCCGTGGCTTGGTTGGCACTGCCCGTCCCCAGCCTCCCCGCTGATACCATGATTTATGATCAGTTCGGGCGTCTCGTGTCCGTCTTATATGGAACGCAAAACCGTATGCCTGTCCCCTATGCCGCCATCCCTCCAGACTTGCAAAACGGGTTGGTGGCCATCGAAGATGATACCTATTGGATTGAGCCGGCAATCGATCCGGTCGGAATTCTGCGTGCGGCAATCGTAGATATTACGAGTGGAAAAATTTTGCAAGGCGGCAGCACCATTACCCAACAGTTAGCCAAAAATCTCTATCTGACCGACAGGAGAACTTTTTCGAGGAAGTTAAAAGAATTGTTCATTACTATGAAACTCTCGACAATGTTTGATAAACGTCAGATCTTAACCATGTACTTGAACGATGTCTATTTCGGGGAAGGCAGTTATGGCGCCGAGGCGGCCTCACAGACCTACTTTGGCCACTCCGTCAAATCACTGACTTTGCCTGAAGCAGCGTTGCTGGCGGGTTTGGTAAACGCCCCTACGTACTACGATCCCTATATCCATCCCCGTGCGGCCGTAGCCCGGCGTAATGTAGTCCTTCAGCAGATGGCCAAGCTCAAATACATCACGCCGCAGCAAGCCCTAATCGCTGAGCGCGCTCCTTTGAACTTATCCCGTGCGGCCGCACTGGGCAACCACGCACCGTACTTTACCAAATTCGTCGCCGACGAACTCACCCAATTGTCGCCTGCCATCGGCCGCCATTTATATAATGGCGGCTATCGCGTCACGACCACCATGAATTGGTCTATGCAAAAAGCTGCTCAAAACGCCGTAGCCCACTACATCCCTACCACCCAACTGGTCAACGGTGTTCCGGAACCAGAGGTTGGCTTAATTGCCATCAACCCGCGCAATGGGTACATCGAAGCCTTGGTCGGAGGGGACAATTTTGCCAAGACACAACTCGACCGGGCCGCCAAGGCTGCCCGTCCGCCCGGATCCACGATGAAATATTTCTTATATACTACGGTCATTCATAATGGGTTTCCAACATCCTCGGTCAAAGATTCAGCCCCCGTGCGCTTCCCGGCCGGCTCTGGCAAATGGTATGTTCCCCACAACTACGGTCATGTCTACAACGGCCCGTTGCCCATTCGCTTGGCTATCGCCTATTCAGACAATATCATCGCCGTCAAATGGATGAATACGGTGGGCCCGCCCGCGATGATTCAAATGGCTCACAAAATGGGGATCACCAGTCCTTTGGCCGACAACCTAACCACGGCTCTAGGATCCTCCTCGGTCACGCCCTATGAAATGGCGCGGGGTGTCAGCACGCTGGCCAATGGAGGAAAACGAATCCGGCCTTTCGGTGTCCTAAAAGTCGTCAATCAAACGGGACAAACGGTTTTTAGGGGTCATTCCCATGCGACGCAGGTCATCAGCCCTCAAGTCGCGTATGTGGTGACCAATTTGTTTACCGCACCGCTTCTGAATCCCAAAGGGACCGCACATGATCTGAGGGCCATCATTAATCGACCCGCAGCGGCCAAAACTGGCACTTCCTCCCAGCAACGGGACGCCTGGTTGGTTGGGTTTACCCCACAATTGGCCACGGCTGTCTGGGTCGGAAATGATAACGATTCACCTTTAGGGTTAACCGGCAACTTTGGCGCCGGCCCTATTTGGGCGCATTTCATGAGAAATGCTCTGTCTAACCAACCTAAACTTTCTTTTAAACGGCCTCCCGGCCTTGTCGTTAAATCCGTGTGTGTAAAAACCGGCCTGCTAGCCAACGGATGCTGTCAGTCATACCGCGAAGTCTTTTTGAAAGATCACGTACCGACGAAACACAGCCCCGGCTGCTTGGGAGGATCCGCCAAAGGCCATCATAAAACGCAGAAAACCGGAACGACGACGAAACCGTCGCCGTCTTCGCCCAGCCAAAGCCTGCTCAAATCGATTCTAAAATCTTTGACCCCGTAATCCGGACAAAGAACACCAGCACCAGCAAATAGCCCCTAATACAAGGAAAAGGAGCTATTTGTCTGGTGGTGTGGTGGGTCTTTCCGAGATTACAGTTCTAAATATGGAAAACACCGTCAATAACAGGGCAGATTTGTCCCCCAATTTCTAGAGACCCCAACGACAACGCATTCAAGCGAAGATGGATCTCCGAAGGGCGCCCCATCTCAACCCCTTGATCAATCATATACCGACGTATGGCTGTTTCTCCGGCGTTTTGAAGAAGATAGGTTCCAACCGCAGAAGCAGCGGAACCGGTCGCCGCATCTTCTCCATTTTTGCTGAAATATCGCGCGCGATAGTGGTCCGCACCGACCATGGCGACAACGTAGATTCCGTGAACGGCCATGTCCTTTTGGAGAGCAGACAAGCGCGGCCCTTGAGGATCCAGTTCGGACAAAACCGGAGGATGAGTCACAAACACAACAAGTTGGTCCAGCCCTGTCCCGCAAGCGGCTGGCGGCATCATCTCATTTATAGCCAAATCCCTAACGCCAAATGCCGCACACAGCCGTGTTTCATGTACCTGGACTGTACGCAAGGTTCCTTGCGGCGGAATGATCCATACCCAGTTTTGGTCGTCTAGTAAGCACTTCGTGTCCCCCGCCTGACTCACCTGAATTCCTTTGCCTTCCAGTAAGCCTTTTGCCCTAAGCGCATAATAGGTGCCTAAAGTCGGATGGCCAGCAAAAGGAAGTTCTTGATAAGGAGTAAAGATGCGGACCCGGTAACGGCCCTTTCCATCGGGTGGTGAGGTCACAAACACACTCTCTGACAAATTCATTTCGCGGGCAATGCCTTGCATCGTTGGCACATCGAGAGAGCTGGGAACCTTGTAGAATACAGCTAAGGGATTCCCATGCAAAGGTTTGGCCTCCTTCGCAAATACGTCCACTTGCATAAAAGGCAATTCTCGTTTGGCCACGCAGTCATTCTCCTCTGTGTCATTTTCACTGACGGACCCTATTGTCCGTCATATGAGTGAACCGAATGGAAATATTTTCTCCACTGCTATAGTACTCCATTCGCCAAGATCAACGCTCCCCACTCGTTCTCTATTGTCATCGTGCCATTTATGCGACCGTCTTATCCGTGGCTGGCAGCTAGGTTACATACGGCTTATTCCCTAGAGTATTGCGTTGAAAAGTCTGATCCGATGGCCTTAGGATGAATATCCCAAATCGGCACCACGGCGGCAAGAACTACAGGATTCTTACAGCGCGCAGGGGCTTTGCCGCTCCTTTCCTAAGGCCCCCTTGTGCCTTGACCGTCACCTGGGGCTCCATGCCCAACGGAGTACGCTGGGCTTGCCATGTCTTTGCAACTCCCCGGTTCGTTTCCCGTATGTTGTGGGAAGGACTATGGCGATGATAGATTGCACGTCCTTGATCGCAGAATACATCAATTTTTTGCCAACA
>JAKADI010000315.1 GCA_021820675.1 Bacillota bacterium
GCATTGCGTGATCGTGCAGATGAGAAGTTTGGCCCGAATGGAGGAATAGATTATGACCGTGCAACAAATCCTTTATTTTTGCAAGGTGGTCGAGGTCGGAAGTTTCTCCAAGGCAGCCGATTTACTATTTGTCTCTCAGCCCACACTGAGCCAACAAATTTCAAAGCTAGAGGACAATCTTGGCGTTGAACTGCTCTTGCGCAACCGCGGCGGTGTTCTTCCCACGTCAGCGGGACGCTATTTTTATGAAGCTGGATTACGGATATTAAGTGATTTTGACATTGTTAAACGCAACACTCAGAAACTTCACGCCAGTTCACTCCACATATTGCGGGTAGGATCGTCTCAAAGCACCAGCACGCAACTTCTTCCACGAATCGTAGCGCAATATACCCAGCATCAAAGCCATGTACGGGTCATTATATCCCATGAATCCGCTGATGCCATACTAGAAGGGGTCTTTAGCGGGCGTCTTGACGTCGGCTTCTTATCCCGGTATATGCAATCGGATTCGTGGATTCCCAAAAATGCCAATGTCCGTTCTCAACCCCTTGCGACCCATCCCGTTCTGGTGGCGTATCATCGTTCACTTTTGCTGCCTGCCAGGGTTGGCCTCCAACATCTGGCTCCCTACCCCGCGATTTCGTTTTCCGCCGGACATTCCCTAAGATCGATCATCGAACGCGCCGCCCAAGATGGGGGCCTGGAACTGGCCATTTCGGCCGAGGTCGATAATATTTGGACAATGATGGCTTTGGTTAATGAAAATGTTGGCATCGCGCTCCTGCCCAGCTTTTCCGGCATACGCATGATTCAACAAATTTATACAAATATTGAATTTTCCCTGTTTATTCCGGAATTTTTTCGAACTATCCTATTAATCACGGGAGAAAGTTGCCTAGACCTCCCCTATATTAAAAAATTTGTCTCTTTTGTTTACGCGTCCTTTAGCCCCGAAGACATGATAATTCCCGCTCAGTTTCCTGAAAGCAGTGCTGAAGTATAATCCATGCGGTTATGAGAGGTCTTCACCCTCGTTGCACAAGAGGTGTAATATCCTTTGTGTACGGCACGCCCCGTGATGTCGAATGCAGTTGTTGAATCACGGCCCTATGCTTGTGCCGCATCCGAGAAAGTCGAAGAACAAAGGAGATGTCGGCTGTGCCCCTATGGGAGTGGGTGACGGCCATCGCCATCGCGGGGTTTGTTATGTCGTTTGTCACAGCCACGGTAGGAGTGGGAGGTGGGCTATTGGTGATGCCTCCATTAACTCTGATCTTTCCGCCGCACATCGCGATTGCCGGTACACTTCCCATGATGTTAATAAACGCTATGGCCGTCATGTGGCTTTACCGCCGATCATGGTGGACGGCCCAAGCCGCCTTGCTGGTGCCATTTACGTTGTTGGGAACGGGTATAGGCATGGCAGTCATCGTTATGATTTCTAGTACGCTCACACGATTATTTGCCGGCCTCACCGCGGCCAGTTTATTTGTGTTTGAGTTACGACGACAACAATCCGCCCGGTCTTCGCCACTCCCGTCAACGGGTCTCCGAGCTGCCTACGGGTTGGGAGGAGGTATCATTAGCGCCGTCACCAATATTGGTGGCATCATGATTTCTCTAGCATTGGTCAACCCGACAATACCCACCGAAACGTTCGTAGGAACTCTTGCGACCATCTATTTTGTTATGACAACCTTCAAGATGATTTTGTTTTATGAACACGGCTGGCTACCATGGTCGTTCGTGATAGAATCCCTCCCCGCAATACCAACCGTGCTGTTGGGTAGTTTTTTCGGGAAGCGTCTCCATCGTCACATTCCTCATACACTGTTTCGCCATATCATTCTTAGCATTATCGCTATATCCAGCGCCGCATTAATCATTGTGGTGATACCACGTCTTGTCGCTTGAACTTTTAAATTTTTCGACCTTTACACTTTAACAAGAGAAAGCGCACCCCAGTCCTACGACGGTCGGTGGCACAACCATGGTTTCGATGGAAAGACGAGGATGGTACGATAGAACAACAAAAGCCATAATGCTTTTCGATGGACCACCGGGACTGGATAAGCAGGATTCCGTATTCTCCCATGCGAGGGTTATCAAAACTGGAGCATTAGAAGTCGTCTACAATGTGTTGCGAGACGATTTTCCCGAACATTGAGAGCTTAAAGGTTACGTGATGGACGCTCGGCAACTAACCTATACTGATGGAAGTAACATGGTATATCCAATCCGGGTAGCCACGTTACTTTTGCGACTGACTCAAGGTCTGCAGACCTTTGGAACAGCGGTCCTATGTTGGCGGACCTGTGTTGTAACAGTCCCTATACCCACCTCGACAATCCCGCCTGTGTCCCTTATTGGCGGATAAGGGTATGGGGTCAAAAAGGTCAACCATGCCCCGGCTTTATCAGATATAATCACACGGTATTAGGGAGAGCAGTTACTTCCCGTGATTTTTACTAGGCTAAGGTTACAGGACCGAGAACACCGGCACATCATCGTCGTAGCGAGGCAGTTTTACTTATTCAAACCCGTTCTAGTTTCGACCCACTCTATTTCCAGGGATAGACGGGGTACGAGCACAGGGTACGATCACAACATCAATCTCCTTATGGTCTCATTACCTGTTGTCGAGAAACACTACAAATCCCTAACTGTCCGTGATATCCTCCATTGAGTATGCACACGAAGTGCCCTACAAGACGTAATAGCCAGGATGAACAGTTCGGACCTGACGAATATCGTCTTGTGGTAGATACTTAAAGAAGATATCGGGCTATATTGCCGGATTTAAGGATAGAGGTGCAGGCACTCCATGGGTCATCGACTCGTTCGCGAATTTTTTCGCGAGCACATTGCTCAGTATATTCTCGCCATTGTCAGTATCGGCGTGGCAAAAATGATTCAAGTTCAGATCCCCCACATTATCGGGGATTTTATCAATCAGTTTCACGAACAGATCGGCCCGGCGGTCATCGAAAGTTATGCCCTCAAAATCGCCGGGATTTCTGCTCTGTATGTCGTCCTTTTCGGCATCGGCCAGTTTACGATCGGCAAACTGGCCAGGATTTTCGAAGGCCATTTACGTCACCGTCTGTTTGAGCACTGGGAGTTGTTGGACACTGAATATTTTAGTCAGCACACGGTAGGTGATTTGCTCTCGCATGTACTGAACGACGTGCCTGCTATCCGGCAAGCACTGGCCGGCGGGATTAATCAGAGTCTTCAAGCCGTCTTCTTGTTTTCAGCCACGCTTGTAATGACGGTTATGGACATAAACTGGAGGCTCACGGTCATTAGCCTTATTCCTCTCCTGCTGATCCCCATGGTGGTCGTAAAATTGGGTCCCAGAATCCGCCGCCAATCCCGGGTGGTACAAGAATCATTGTCCCGCATGTCGGACCTGACTGAAGAAAGCCTGCAAAGTATTCGGTTAATCAAATCTACGGGCAACGAACCCGTTGAGCGCGGGCGATTCAAGGATAAAGTGAACAGCGTGTATGACAATTCCATGGACCTAGTCCGCCTAAATACTACCCTGCAAGCCGTCATCCCGCTCCTGACGGGTATCAGCTTCGCAGTGACACTCATGTATGGAGGATATCTGACCATTCACCGTGACATTACCTTAGGCGCCTTCGTGGCTTTTACAGTATATTTGAGCATGATGGTCCGTCCCTTAATGCAGTTCGGCAATGTCATCAACATTTTCCAGAATTCCTCGGCTTCACTTCTCCGCATCCAAACATTGCTGGAGGCGGAGCCTCACGTTCTCGATCCCTTACGGCCCCAGCTTCTGGAAGGTCATCGGGCCATTATCATTAAGGATCTGTCATTTTCTTACGCGAATGGCGACCATCCAGCTTTGGAGCACATCACCCTCACGATTCCCGCGGGCGGTGTCCTCGGAATTGTCGGACGGGCCGGCGCGGGAAAAACCACGTTAATCCGTTTGTTGCTGCGCGAAATCGACCCTCCTGCCGGCACCATAAGAATTGG
>JAKADI010000316.1 GCA_021820675.1 Bacillota bacterium
ATAAGCCGTGCATGCTAATTATTCACGCCGGCGCGGTCGATTCATCATCGACAGTGCTTGGGCTCGTAGGCAAGGGTGTAACGTTTGACAGTGGCGGACTAAATCTTAAACCAGGCCAAAAAATGATCAACATGAAATATGATATGTCTGGTGCTGCATCGATCTTAGGGGCGTTTAAAGCATGGAGTGTGCTTGATGATGCACTGCGAGTACCGGTAATCGGGGTCATTCCGTTAGCTGAAAATATGCCCGACGGCGCGGCACAGCGACCTGGTGACGTAGTGCATATGCTGGGCGGAACAAGTGTCGAGATTATCAACACTGATGCTGAAGGCCGAATGCTCTTAGCTGACGGGATAACATTAGTTAAACAACTCGGTGCAACTCATGTTTTAGATATTGCAACACTGACTTATGCCTCTGTCGTGGCTTTGGGGCGGGGTTACGCAGCCCTTATGGATAATCATGATGATTGGCGAGAGCGGATTTATGAGGCGGCATCCTTAGCAGGCGAACGTTTGTGGTCCCTACCAATCGACCATGAATCCTTGGCGCGGTCACTACAAAGTGATGTAGCTGATGTTAGGCATGCGGCAGATGATGTGGGAGGGATGCTCACGGCAGGCCATTTTTTGTCTCGGTTTGCGACTGGCGTCCCGTGGGCGCACATCGATATGGCGCTTCTAGGATGGGATCCTATCGCCACAGCATTTTCGCCAGCGGGTCCAAAGGGTGGACTGGTCGAGACGTTGTTCCGACTGCCCTATGTTATGGCACAGCGGGGCTCAGAGATCATGGCTCATTGAAACATTGTGCTGACGATTCTCGCAATTTATGATGGGCAAAGGAGAGGTTTGGATGCAAACTACAGATAAGGCGGTTAACTTGCCCGCACCCGGGCTGGATTCCAAAATTCGGGTCGCATTTTTATGGACAGCGACTTCGGGATGGTATCAAGCGGACAAGAAGATGAAAGAAACCCACATCCTGCCTTTAATGAAGGCTACGATGGATTCATGGAAAAACCTTGAGGTGACGTTGTTGGGCACACTGGATAATGACTTATTCAGCTCGGGACCTAATTTATTAGGCTGGCACGCGATTTTTCTTTATGACGTGCCTAATGTGGTCGTGGTCAACCGAATGACAAATTCGATTCGGGATGCAGGCCTTGATGCATATATGGCATTGCAAGCCATAATCGGTCGGCCATATTTCTTGTTGGAGGACGTCGATAAATGAGTGAAGTAATTCTCGATGCGGATAAGGTAGGACTGTATCTGGGATTGTCGCAAACAGTCGTCTATCGATTACTCCAAGAAGGTGAGATTCCAGCGACCAAAGTCGGAGGTCAGTGGAGGACACGTCTGAGCGATTTAGAACGAGCCATAGGGTTGGCACGAGCTAAAACGCTGGCATTACAGAGAGAAAAGGAGGCGATCACCGTATGGGGAGATATTGTTGCTGAGATTAAAGATATGATGCCGGACGCAGACATTCTATTAACGCGTTGCTTGTGGTGCCCTGAGACCTGCCCAGCAATAGCGGGGTACCGGTCGACTACAGTATGCTCGACTGAATGCGCGGCTGAAGTTTCGAGAACCTATGGGTTCTTTCGTTGGCCCTTACCGCCGTACATATTATTATCCCCCCTGTATCCGCCCACAACCAAGGTCGGGAAAGATCCCTCGATAAACCCAGTACCATCGGAGGAAGTTTTAACGCCACTATTGTCTCGGTACTGGGACATTCGACACCAGCGAGGCCCCATGCGCGACGTTCTCTTGTTGGAGCGACCAATCCTTCGCTATCACCTATTAGGAGAGGTGGCCACGCTGTCGGCATTTCAGGGCCGTTCTGACGAAGCAGCTGAATTGGGGACTGGATCCCGTGACGCATTGGAAATGGGAGATCCTGAATGATATTCAATGCGACCAGAATGAGGCGGTTAGGCACATTGCTTGAGAGAACCACTGCGGAAGCGATGCTGGTGACTAATCCCAAAAATATTAAATATCTGTGTCAACAGGACGGGACTTTTCTGCTAATCGTTAAAGATGGGTTCCATGTGTTCCGGCCCCCTATGGTTGGGTATCATGATCAAACAAAAGTTCTATTGGATGAGGTAGTTGAGGTTATCAAAAGTTATGGACTGCGCTTTATCGGAATAGAGTCGTCGCATTGTTCGATACAAGATTATACGATGCTTACCGAAAGGTATCCAGACATTGGCTGGATACCTTTGAAGGGTTTGGTCGAACAGTTGCGAATGGTAAAGGACAAGGAAGAAATTAGCCTGTTAAGGCTTGCCTGTCAAATTGCTGCGGATTCTTGGTACTCTCTGGGCGATAGAACCGCTCGTGCCGAAAAGGATATAGCCCTAAATCTTGAATGGAATGCGCGAATCCGCGGCGCTGAAGGTTTGTCGTTTTCGCCGATGGGCGTGGCATCTGGCCCTCGCTCATCAATTGTTCACGGGATCCCTACCGAGCGGCATGCGAAACCGGGTGAGGGGATAGTAGTTGACTTTGGGGTTCAATATCAGGGGTATATGTCGGATGAGACAGTTACCGTACTGGCCGATGAGGGAGCGCTCCCCTCTTGGAAAGATTATTGGAAAATACGGGAATGTGTTTACGAAGCTCAACAACGGGCAATCGAAATGATAAAGCCTGGACGGTTAGCATCGGAGATTGACCGGGTTGCGAGGTCGATTATCGAACGGGCAGGATACGGCCCTAATTTTCCGCATAATTCTGGTCACGGAATCGGGTTGGATGTGCATGAATTGCCCATGGTTGGTCCAGGACCGTCGTCGGATATCATTTTAGAAGAAGGTATGGTGATTACGGTAGAGCCTGGTATATATATTCCAGGTCAGGGAGGGGTGCGCATAGAGGATATGCTGCTAGTCACGGAGTTGGGGTGCGAACAACTCACGATGATTACTAAAAGCTAGCTAAGAATGTTATTCATGCCCGGTAGTGGAGGAGCGGTCCAATGAATTTTATCGTATTCGTACTCGGAACCTTTCGATTAGATAATCTTAATCTGTACTCCCCGCGCAAAGCTATCCCAATTACCCCGAATCTGAACAGGTTGCTAGAGGAATCTGCCAGTTTTGAGAATTACTATATAAGCTCATATCCTTCTATACCCTTGCTGCATGATTTGTTCACCGGGACGTTTGGGTTTTTGTCCCGCGGTTGGGTTCCTCTTGGGTCTGAGGAGCAGACTGTAATAGGGAGCCTAGAAAAGATGGGATATGTGACTAAGGGGATTTTTGACAATCCCGCATTAGAGGGCGATGGATTCAATTACATGAGGGATTTTTCCGGTTGGGACTGGATTCGAGGGCAACATCGAGACCGGTGGCGTACACATAGCGAAAAAGTCCCTCACCACTTTGCCCCGCTCAAAAACAAAGACACGGACACATTAAAACCTTATTTTCGTAATGTTGCAATGAGGACGACGATGGAGAATGACTGGACGGGAGTCCGTACAGCTAAGACTGCAGTTGCATGGCTTGAACAGCGTCCGCGTAACCAACCGTTTTTTCTCTTAATTAATCTGTGGGATCCGCATGAACCATTTGAGGCTCCAGCGAACGATTTTAATCACTTTGTTGATTCAAAACGGGAAAAAGAGTTGGTCCTATTTCCAAAAAATGGTCGATCAACATATTTGTCAGGGGATGAACTCGACATTCTCCGCAATCGCTATATGGCCAAGGTCCACTATTGCGATCGATTGGTGGGTTCTGTTCTATCTGCATCACAGAACTTGGGCTTATACGGCGATACCACTATTATTGTAACGTCTGACCATGGCTATCTATTTGGAGAACACGATTTGATAGGAAAGCCTTTTGGTCCGCTCGGAAAATTGTGGGACCCACTCGCGAAAGTTCCCCTAATTATTAGACATCCTTTGGGATTGGGACAAGGCCGCCGTTTAGATGCATTGGTACAACCTCCTGATCTGTCTGGCACCATAATG
>JAKADI010000317.1 GCA_021820675.1 Bacillota bacterium
CCACGATGCTTGCCATTTCCTCACTCATCGCCGCCAATCCTTTCTAACAACCCTTACAATAACGTCATCATACCATGCTTCATCCCGTATGCCCCTCAAGTCCATCAAGTTCGCTCTCTTGCACTTTAGATCTCCACCCTGTATACTATTGTAGTCACAAAACTACATGCGCCCGTGGTCCAATGGATAGGACGTAGGCCTCCGGAGCCTGAGGTAGGGGTTCGATTCCCTTCGGGCGCACCACTTTTCATCTACGAAACCCGAACGAGTTATAACGGTCGGGTTTTTTGCTTATCTTAGAACCGGACTCAGCCCGTCGTAGTATAGTAGTGGATAACAGGTTTATCGAACGGCTGGCTCTTCAACTTAGTCATTGCGGGTATATAGCTGCATGAGGAGCGTCATGGCGTTCGTACGATGGGATCCCGACAGTAATAACCGAGTACAATTCTAGACCACCCAATGATGGCGCTAACAATGATATCGGCCATGCCTGTAGGCAGTATGGCTGCAGCACAAAGCCCTTCTCAAATCTCAAAGAGGGATGTCCCGACCTGTACCTGTACGCGACTCTCTTCGTTAGGGTGCATTCAAACTCTTCATGCCAATGAAGAGTGATGAACTCTTGATAGGGGCCCGGGTTCAAGTTGACTGTATACACGGCGAGTGGAAATAAGGAAGTGCCGTGTCTACGATTCTCGTCTCGTTCAATCGGTTGCAACAAAAGTCCCCCTTACCCGATCAAACGGGTCCCCATACGGAATCAAATAGGCAGGAACAATCAGTCCAATTGTCGCTACCGAAACTCCGAATCTGTTGCATAATCAAACCACATTAGGGTAACTATACCTTTATTATCCATTTCAATTTTATTTACTCTAAGACTGGATGGTTTGAATGAGAAAGGCATCGAAGTTTGCGAAAAAGCTAACTGCAACACCACTTCAATCGCTAATTAAACATCGATTAGCCGATAAAACTCCTAGCGACATGAAGGAGCTGCAGCCAAAAGCGGACGATCCGACCTTATCATACGATGCTGAGGCCTCTATAGAGGATGCTGCCGCGATGCCCACTACAGATATGTCATGTAGCAAGGCTTTCCAGATAAATGCCATCACACCTCCTATAGCGCAAAATGAGCTCCTTTTAAGGCAGATCTTTACCAATTGTTCCGATGTCGTCTATCGAACATTGGCGTTCGATGGGCAAGTCATCATGTTATTAGTTTTTATCGACGGTTTGGTCGACGCGAAACACCTGGATGACATGATTTTGAAGCCTTTATTGTTTCAAGGACCGCCACCCAACTCAGGCGACCTTGATGGTTTAAGGAAACTCCTTCAAAGTCAGTCTATTCCAATTGGCGAGACGAAAATCGTGTCGAAAATCCAGGATGTGGTGCATAGGGTTCTCAAGGGTGAAGTCGCCATTTTTGTGGAAGGAGAAGCAAGCGCCCTCGTTGCCAGCATCAAGGGCTGGTCAAAACGAGGAATTGAAGAGCCCAACACGGAACAGATCATCCGTGGGCCGCGAGAGGGCTTCATCGAGACTTTGCGAGTGAATACCAGCCTAATCCGCCGGAAAATTCAGAGTGAAAAACTGAAAATTGAACCTTTGACCATCGGGGAGATGACCCAAACCGACGTGGTCATCATCTATATCGAAGGAACGGTCAAAGATGAGGTGCTACATGAAGTCCGAAAAAGACTGAATCGAGTACGGATCGACGGGATATTGGAAACAGGCTATCTAGAGGAATTTATCGAGGATGCTCCGTTTTCCCCCTTCCCAACCGTCCAGAATACAGAGCGCCCAGACGTGGTGGCCGCCAATCTCTTGGAAGGGAAAGTCGCGATCGTTGTTGATGGAACGCCTTTCGCCTTAATCGTGCCGATGATATTTTGGAACGCCCTGCAGGCCAACGAAGATTATTACGAACGCGCCATTTTTGCCACCGCCATTCGGTGGATTCGCTATAGTTTTATCCTCATTTCTCTATTACTGCCTTCTTTGTATGTGGCTTTAATCACGTTTCAACAAGAGATGCTTCCGACCACTTTTCTTCTCACCGTTGCAGCGGCCCAGGATGCGACTCCACTACCTGCGATGGTTGAAGCGTTCCTGATGGAATTTATGTTTGAAGCACTTCGGGAGGCTGGCGTTCGATTGCCTAAAGCGGTGGGTTCGGCGGTCAGTATCGTAGGAGCGCTGGTGATCGGTCAGGCAGCCGTGCAAGCGGGCATCGTTTCTGCACCGATGGTCATTGTCGTTGCCACGACAGGAATCGCCTCTTTTACGGTTCCCCGCTTTAACGTCGGAACCGCCCTTCGATTCTTGCGCTTTCCATTGCTCTTTTTAGCAGGCACCCTGGGCACCTTTGGAATTTCAATCGGACTCATTGCGATCCTGCTGCATCTGGTCAGTCTTCGTTCCTTTGGTGTTCCCTACCTCACACCGCTTGCACCGTTCAATCGCGCCAGCTTTAAAGATGTGTTCATTCGCTCTCCTTGGTGGAGTCGACGAAATCAGGCGCAAGGTGCCAACCAGTGAGATTTTGTTTCCATCGGAGGTAGAGTCAGCTTCTAAGTTCTTTATAAAGAACCCAAGGGGGAGATTAGCTTTGCTCGTTCAAGAAAGACTCTCCAACGCACAATTGATGATGATCCTATTACCTCTTATTTTAGCTACACATATATTAAGTGGTCCTAGTTACGCCGCACAATATGCGAAGCAGGACGCATGGTTGTCCATCTTGTTGTCTTCGTTGACCGGGTTTTGGTCAGTTCTGGCCATGACCAGCCTTGCCCTACGTTATCCTGGCATGACCATCATAGAGTACAGCACCAAGATTCTGGGGAAATGGATTGGAAAACTGCTAGGTGTTGCATATACGTACTTTCTCTTCATCTTTCCAGCTACCGTTACGGATGAAGCCATGTCCTATATCACGTTATTTTCAAATCCGCACACCCCAAGAATGGTTACTATAGCGCTCTTTCTTACTTTATGTGGTGTGGCGGCATGGCTGGGAATCGAAACGATAGCAAGAAGTGCAGAGGTGCTGACTCCTATCAATGCCGTTTTAGTTTTAATTACCTTGCTGATGCTGATCCCGGATATGAAGCCAGAATTATTGCAACCTGTGCTGGGGCATGGTTATGCACCGATTTTTCAGGGTGCCATTATTCCGTCCGGATGGATGGGGGAATTCGTATTTGCGGGATTTTTGCTCCCCTTTTTGACAGATGCGAAAAAAGCCCGCTATTATACGCTATCGGCCGTTGGCACGACAACAGTGATTATGATGACCATTACACTCGTAACGACGATGGTTCTAGGTCCTCTTACCGCAAAATTTGCTTTCCCATTGAACGGGGCCATTCGGTACGTAAGTTTCGGCGGAGTAGTTGAGCGGATTGATGCACTGCTTTTGGGGGTCTGGATCTTTGGGGGTTTTATCAAAGACGCGGTCTTTCTGTGGATGTTTTGTCTATGCCTTAGCCAACTCTTTGGCATAAAGCAGTACCGGGCACTCGTTGTCCCCGTCACGTTGATCTCCATTGTTGGATCGTTATGGTTCTTC
The DNA here is from genome assembly GCA_021820675.1 of Bacillota bacterium. Lineage (GTDB taxonomy): Bacteria > Bacillota > Sulfobacillia > Sulfobacillales > Sulfobacillaceae > Sulfobacillus. The sequence continues at coordinate 3,587 of JAKADI010000317.1, forward strand.
ACGAATGCGCCAGACATGACAAAATTTCTCATGTACACCTTTCCCGAACTCAGCTTCGTCTTGGATATCCTGGTTCCAACGTTGCTTTGGATCATCGATTCTCTGCGGCGATGGAGGATAAAAACGATTTGAACAAAATATGGGCGACCAGTTTGATATCCATCTTGTGTATGCTGGCAGTGACTGGGTGTTGGGATCGTCGGGAAATCAAAGACTTGGCGTTGGTGATGGCGTCCGGCATCGATCGAACCGAGAATGGTCAATTGCGTGGAACCCTTCAAATTGCTGTTCCAGCAGCTATCAGTGCGGGTGGAGGCGGTTCAGGAACTTCCGACGGGGGTCTTGGAAAGAGTTTTGTGCTAGTTTCAGAAAGTGGACGCAATATAAAAGACATGATTCAGCAGTTACAAAAAA
>JAKADI010000318.1 GCA_021820675.1 Bacillota bacterium
ATGCATGCGGATCCGCATCGTCCTATAATTGTTATTGACGTTCGTTTAGGTCAAATTAGGACGATCCCCGGGGCCTACCACGTGCCCGTTACCGATCTTGAAGACAAGGAATGGAACTGGGACCCGGATGCGGAAATTGTGGTTTACTGTCAATTTGGTAAAGGTGGAAGCGAATATGCGGCTGAAGTTCTGGAAGATCAGGGGTACCAAAAGGTCTATAAGTTAGTTGGGGGGATGGATGCGTGGGACCAGTTTCTGCGGGAGTATCCGGATAACCCCTAGTTAGAGACCCCCGGAACTCGTCTGCGGCAAAGGGGGCTGAAGTGATGACGGAAGCGCAAATTTCCCTGGGCGCCCTTGTGCTTTTGTATATCTTCCTTATTGGCGATTGGTTTCATCGGGCTTGGGCCGCTCTAGGGGTTGCGGTATTACTGGTGCTGTTGCATGTCATTACCGTTCGAGAAGCCGTAGCGTCCATTGATATTAATACGGTAAGTCTTCTTTTGGGAATGATGGTCCTCGTGGGTCTCTTAGGGCAGGCGGGACTATTCTTTCGTTTTGGCCTTAAAGCGCGGCAAGTGGCTCGCGATCAGCCTCGCCGCTTGTTATGGGTTTTTTACATTCTGACTGCTGTTTTATCGGCATTTTTGGATAACGTCACGACGATTTTATTACTATCGCCAGCCTTGTTTCGCGCAGCTGAAGGCATGGACCTGGATCCCGTGCCATTTTTGATGGCGATGGTAACCGCGTCAAATTTGGGCGGTTTAGCCACGCTGATCGGCGATCCTCCAAACATATTAATTGGGACTGCGGCCAATCTGTCCTTTAATACGTTTGTCTCCATTTTAGGATTGCCCTCGGTTATTTTATTATTAGGCCTGGCGGTGACCTTGCCATGGCAATTCAAGTGGCGGAGAAACCCCCTCATGATTGCGGTTGATCCGTATCAAGTACCATCCGAATTTCCCTTGGCGAATCGGCTGGTCCCCTTGCTCGTAATTCTGGGCTTAGTCATCACCGCATTCATTCTGCAGCGTTGGCTTGGTCTAACGTCAGGAGTCATTGCTATAGGAGGCGGGATTCTCGGACTGGTGGTGGCAGGACCGCGTTTTGGACGCTTTTGGCGAGTAGTGGACTGGGGCACATTGGGATTTTTTGTTGGCATCTTTATCTTAGTGGGGGCTTTGGAACACGGCGGCGTCGTCAATCATGTAACACAAATTCTCGCCCGCCAGGACCTGGGCAGGGGCCTGGCCCTGATTATTTTTCTCAGCAGCGCGGTTTTGTCCGCGTTGATGGATAACGTGCCTTTGGTTGCTGCCATGATTCCGCTTATTCGCAATCTCGTGCACGCACACCCCCCTTATGGGTACACGTTATGGATCGCCCTAGCAATGGGAGCGGCAATCGGGGGAAATGCGACCATCATGGGCGCATCGGCCAATGTTGTTGCCCGAGGGCTTGCGCAGGATCGGGGTTATACCTTAAGTTTTCGCCGTTATTTACCTTTTGGCCTCCAAGTGTTTACAGTGACCTTAGTGATGGGAACGCTTTATATTCTGGTGGTTAGTGATTATCCTCAGATAATTTTCCGATAAAAGATTTGGGACATTTGGCGAGCAGGAGCACGGTAAAACCGCGTTGACGAGGGGTGAATCATGAAAACAGAATTTTTAACCATGGAGAATTTGGGAAAGGCTATTGATGCCTTAAGGCAAGGGGAGATCGTCGCGTTTCCGACCGAGACCGTTTATGGATTGGGGGCGGACGCGACTAATACACGGGCCTGCCAAAAGATTTTTGAGGCGAAAGGCCGACCAGCCGATAATCCCTTAATCATTCATGTGCTGGATTTATCCGGACTGGAGCGCCTGATAAGAGGGCCCTTGCCTGAAACGGCTCGGATCTTAGCTGAAACCTTTTGGCCGGGGCCCGTGACTGTGGTTTTACCGGCTAATGATACGATACCGCTGGCAGTCCGCGGGGGAATGCCGACGGTGGCCATTAGGGTTCCTAGCGATAAAATCGCGCGGTCGCTAATTGAAGGGCTGGGACGTCCCATTGCAGCGCCGAGTGCCAATCGTTCGGGACGCCCGAGCCCGACCCGAGCCTTAGATGTGTGGCACGATTTACGAGGACAGATACCATACATTATTGATGGGGGAGAAAGTTTAGTAGGACTCGAATCCACGATAGTTGACTGTTCTTTGGATGAACCGGTGTTGCTGCGCCCGGGTTTCGTGGGGTTGGAAACGTTAGAATCGGTTTTGAAACGGAAGGTCCTTTTGCCCGGGGCTAATACTCCCCATAAGGCGCCGGGAATGAAATATACACATTATGCTCCCCATGCTCCTGTGATATGGATTAATATGAAAGAGGATCATTTGATTGAGGAGGCGCTTAGAAAATTAGACCACGAGTATCATCGTAACATCGCGCTATTGGCGCCTCTAAAATGGCAAAACTATTGTGCGAAATTCTTTCTTGCGTTAGGTGACAATGTTGAAACCGTAGCACATGGGTTGTTTTCCGGGTTCCGAGAACTGGACCGACACAACCCGGACGCTATTGTCGTGATATGGGATGAAAATGATAGCGGTGTGGGGCTGGCAATCGCCAATCGTTTAGGGAAGGCTTCTCTCAAGCAGTTCGGTCGGGTAAGGCAGGTGAGGGAATAATGGCGGATGCCCCCAAGCTCTTGTTTGTTTGTACCGGCAATACCTGCCGCAGTCCGATGGCGGAATCACTATGGAGGGCTCTGTGCCAGAACAAATGTCGTGTTCAGTCGGCAGGTCTGGCAACATGGCCGGATCAAACAGCTCAAGAATATGCTATAGAAGCCGTGAAACCCTATGGGGGAGAGTTACGGCAACACCGTTCAACCGATGTCCGCCAGATTAAAGATAATGACTTTGACTGGATTTTTACGATGACTCGGTCACAGGCTGAAGCGTTGAAGCAAGTACGCCCGGAATGGGAAGACAGAATCTTTGCGTTGCCTCAGTTTTTAGGGGAAGACGACGACATTGCTGATCCGATTGGCACCAATCAGGTGTCCTATGATTCGCTGGCTTGGCGGTTATATCGCTTGCTATCACAGTTGAAAACACGTCTAGTGGATGACGAGTCATCCGCTGAGCCGAAAGAAACGGGGGAATAAATCGATGCGAATCGCTGTGGGTGCTGATCATGCGGGATGGTCCTTGAAAGAAACGTTAGTTAATTACCTGATCGACCGAGGTTGGGATGTCGAGGACTTTGGAACGTTCGGTCCTGATTCTGTAGATTATCCCGATTATGCGGATAAAGTTGCAGCAGCGGTCGCCGCCGGTGACGCAGAACGCGGACTTCTGGTCTGCGGGAGCGGTCAGGGAATGTGCATTGCGGCTAATAAAACTCAGGGTATTCGTGCATCATTGGCCCATGACGTGGTGTCAGCTCGGTTGGCTCGCCAACACAATGATGCTAATGTATTAACGATGGGATCCCGCTTTATAGCGCAGGGGTTAGCAGAAGAAATTTTAGCGGTTTGGCTCGAAACACCTTACGAAGGAGGACGTCACACGAGACGTCTTGAGAAAATTGAACAAATTGAACGTCGTGGAATTTGAGCATACGGGAGGCTGCCGCTTTGATCATATGGCAGCCTCCATAAGACCCCAACTTTTTGTGGTCCTTTGGTGAGATATGATAACGGAAACGAGGAATTGGTATGTTGGTCGTGGTTGACCACCCGCTCATTAAGGTACATATTTCGTCCCTCCGGGACCATATGACGGGCATCGATCAATTTCGTTCACGGTTAACGGGATTGACGCGATTATTGGCTTTTCCGGTTCTGCAGGATTTGGAGATTTTACCGATGACAGTGGCCACCCCATTGCGGCAAACCACGGGATATCGAGTGAATAAAGTGCCTGTCCTGGTCCCCGTCTTGCGGGCCGGACTCGGCATGGTTGAAGGATTTCGGGACGTTGTTCCGGATACGGTCGTC
>JAKADI010000319.1 GCA_021820675.1 Bacillota bacterium
AATTGCTGATGTGTTGTCGAAGCGGGATGAATCGCCATCGACCGGACATCTCCGACATTAGCGACCAGTAGCCATAATTTGAGTTGGTTGATAACGTGTTCGGCGTTTTGGCGGCCCCCAACAACACCAAAATTCAGCATGGTTCCAAAATACCCCGTACGGAGATATTTCTGGGCCAATTCATGTGACGGATTATTCGGAAGTCCGGGATAACTAACCCAGCTAACCAAGGGATGTTGTTGAAGTTGGGTGGCAAGATATAGAGCCGATTCGGAGGCAGCCTTCATGCGGATGGGCAATGTCTCTAGACCCAGTAAAATTAAAAAGGCGTTGAGTGGGGCGAGAGCCGCACCCGTATCCCGTAATAACTTAACCCGTAGGCGTAAGGCGTAACTCGGACTTTGCTCGCCAAAAACGAGACCGTGGTAGCTTTGGTCGGGCGTCGAAAACTGGGGAAATTTTTCGGTGTTGTAATTAAAGCTTCCGCTATCGATTACAATTCCGCCCAAGGACGTTCCGTGACCGCCGATCCATTTCGTTAAAGAATGAATTACAATATCGGCGCCATGATCAATGGGGCGTTCGAGATAAGGGGTGGCAAAGGTATTGTCGACCAACAACGGGATGTGGTGGCGATGGGCGAACTCAGCCCACGCTTCGATGTCACTAACACTGATAGCAGGGTTTCCAATGGATTCGAGGAATACTCCGCGAGTTCGCTCATTAACGAGTGTATCGGCCTGAGCTAATTGATCTTTGGATATGAAGTGTATCGTAATGCCGAAATCCTGAATTGTCGAAGTAAATAATGTCCAGGTTCCGCCATATAGGTCTGTTGAAGCAACGAATTCATCACCGGCTCGGCACAGGTTGAGAATGGCGGCAGTAATGGCGGCCATCCCGGATGAGAAGGCTACAGCAGCACTTCCGTTTTCTAACGCCGCAATGCGCTTCTCTAATATGTCGGTGGTAGGATTCATAATACGGGTATAAATATTGCCAGGTTCTTCAAGGTTAAACAGACGAGCGGCATGCAACGCGTCATGAAAGGCATAACCAACAGTTTGAAAGATGGGAGCAGCGATAGCTGAGGCTTCTGCACTCTCTGGTTGATATCCTGCTCGGATGGCTAACGTTTCAATATCCCATTCTTGATTATCCATTCTACATGGGGCCTCCTTTGAATGTGAAAAACGGTGCTAACTCGGGTGAAGTAAAAAAAAATAGCCAGCAGAGCCGGCAATGTATGTCGGCCTCTCATTTCTCAGCATAACGCTGCAGGAATTGGCACCATAACCGTTAAGGTCGGGTTGCCGGGCATCATTGGGCCAGTCCCTCCGCCACTCTCCATAAGAGGTAATCGATTGTATTTACAATAGGAAATATGAATGAATTAGTCAAGATTAATTTGAGTTCTGTTCGGTATTTTCTTGTGCAATGTAACGGGCATAATGCGCAGCAGCTTCGGAACGCCGCGTATAACCTAGCTTGCTTAAGATGTTGCTCACATAATGCTTTACCGTTTTGTCGCTAAGAAAGACTAATTGGCCAATTTCTTTATTCGTACGTCCTTGTGCGATCAATTCCAAAACCTTTTGTTCTTGAGAAGTTAAAGTTGTCACGGGGTCCATCGCTGTTTGAGGATTGCGCAACCGATCCAGCAAATGGGACGTGACTTCGGGTCCAAACAAGGCCCCGCCTTGAGAGACTGTACGAATGCCATCAATGACAGCTCGGCCACGAGATTCCTTGAGTAAATAACCGGATGCTCCAGCATTTACCGCATCGACCACCAAATCTTGCCCGCCGAACGATGTTAGCATGATGATTTGTAGATGGGGATCTTTTGACTTGAGAATCCGGCACACTTCCAAACCATTCACGTCTGGCAGTCTCACATCCAAAACGACCACGTCCACTTGATTTGGGATCTGCTCAATAGCTATCTTGCCCGTGTCCCATTCCTGGACCAGTTGCATATCTTCCTGGCGGTCAATCATGTTGCGCAATCCAATGCGGACAACCTCGTGATCATCGACAATGGCCACACGTATGGTGGTGCTATCATTGGCCATGCTAATTAGGCCTCCTTTAATCAATCTAAGACAACGATTAATATCATTATAGCCACGGAATCTTAAAGGCGACAGTCGTTCCTGTTTGTTTTTGGCTAGTGATATGAACCTGCCCGTCCCACCGTTCGATGCGCTTGGTCATATTTCGAATGCCAAAATGGGTATGGGTGGTATCCGGGTGGTAGACGAACCCTTCTCCATCGTCTAGAATCACGACTTGATAAAATTCGTCAGTGCTTGTCCATTCGATTTTAATGTGTTCGGCATGTCCATGAACACGTGCATTCGATACGGCTTCTTGAATACTCAACAAAAGGTCATGAATTCTTTTAGGGTGTAATTCAAGGTATCTTTCATCACGAAAAGTCATGGTGATGTCATCCATAGGGCCCAGTCTGCGGAGCATATCGGTTAGGGCAATGCGAAAGTCGATAGACGTCGATTCCAGACTTTGGATAAAGAAGCGAATTTCCGTCATTAATAAACCTAACGTCTCACTCACGCGATTTAATTCGGTGGCCGTTTCATCATCTAAATTTTCGTGGCTGTCAACAAGATTATCGAGCGATAACGTGATGCCATAAAGGGTTTGAAGAACTCCGTCATGCAAATCGCGGCCGATTCGCTCCCGTTCTTTTAGGGTCGCGAAAACTTCACGTTCTTGATAAAAGCGAGCGCTGGCGATCACGGCGGCAGCCTGTCGGGCAAAGAGTTCAACGATGGCTTGGTCGTCTGCGGTAAAGCCCTCTTCTTTCTCGGTGAGATAGAGATGGCCCATAACCTGGGCTTGATATAACAATGGCAAACCGAGAAAACTTTCCATTTTAGGATGGTTGGGCGGGAAGCCAATGGAGGCCGGGTGATCTTGTAGTCGTTGAAGACGGATTGGACGTCTATGGCGTATGACTTCCCCGAGCAGCCCTCGCCCAGTGGGATATTGCCCAATGCGGTCTATTTGTTCCGGAGTTAATCCCGATGTGAAAAACTGACGTATGGTATAATTGTCGCTATCGTCTAGGACAGCCAAAGCCGCGTAGCGTGCGCCGGTTAGTCGGCACGCCACATCGACCACGTTTTGAACGATGTCTGTCCAATCGCCCACCGTTGTCATCGCGTATGATGCTTCTCTCAGGGCATTAAGTCCGTCGCGCTGTTTTTCTAAACGCTCATTTGCGGATAAAATTGCCGTTTGTTGCTGAGATAATATGCCAAACACGACATAAGAAAAAAGACCTGTACCGATGACTAGCATGAGGGTCAAGAGGGGATACTGCCAAGATATGGCCACATGAGGGACGATGTACATATGAAACAACAAAATGGTCAAAACTACCCCTATCATGGGGAGCAGAGTAGCCGTTAAACGCCATGGCCACGGAACCGGCACATTATGTCGACGACGAGCAGATTCAGACATCAGGTCAACCTCTTACACGAAAATGCGGACAATTAAACTACATTTTATCAGAAATCATCGGTCGATATAGTACACCTAAAAAAATTTATGAGATTTTTATATTTGAGTTAAAATTTTTACGGATTTGTTTATGTCGTTACTGCTACAATAACCCATCTTCCTTATAAGCCGATTAAAAAAATTCAGGGGGAATGAAGTTATGCCGGATCTGGAAATGATCGGCCTAACCATCGTATTGTTTGCTGGACTGGTGTATTTTACTGAACTGCTGAGCACGTTATAAGAAAGTTGGTGAAGGGCGCGCCATGGACTGGATCTTGTTGGGGATTTCTGTAATTATGATGGTTTATTTGCTCTATGTGATAATCCATCCCGAGAAATTTTGATGTCGTCAACTCGTATGGGCAGATCCTGGTGACGGGAAAAGTAAGATCTGGGGAGGGTACTGGGTGTCCATTCAAACGGTGTTAACCTGGGTGGTTGTTTTTGGGGTATTTGCGTTA
>JAKADI010000320.1 GCA_021820675.1 Bacillota bacterium
TTTGTGGGCGCGGGGATATTACGTGAGTACGGTAGGCGTCAACAAGGATGTCATCAGAAAGTACATTGAGGAACAAGAAGAAGCGGATATTATCGAAGACAAGGCCAGTCAATAAACCCCTTTAGGGGTAGTCAGGGAAAGAGGCCGGCGAAATCGCGCCTTTAGGCGCAGCAAGCATCATGCCCTTATAGGGCTAAATTCAAGCCACCCGTTGAACGGGTGGTACTGTGACTTCATATTTTTAGGGTATCAAAATCCAATAAAGTCCACGTTTTAACGACAACACTCCGCGCTCCCGATGTGACAGCCGGATCATGATACGCAAGCTCCGTGGCCTCATCGTCATTATCAGCTTTATATACAACCATCCCGCCCGACTTATCGGTGAAAGGGCCCGCCCAAGCAACTTTACCTTGCTGATAAAGACTCTGCAGATAAGACAAATGTCGAGAACGCGTCTTTTGATTCAACTCAGGGTCCACAATTGTCAGCCACGCCACGTAAAATGCCATATTAAAGCCCTCTTTTCTCATTAATTTTCCCCTATCTTAGAGCACCAGGGTCCAAATGAAAAGCAAGCTCAGGGATAAGTTCCAAATGGATACGTGACATCGAATTGCTAGATTGGCGTGGACAAATCAAGGAGGGAGATTTCACTCAACCATTCAAGTACCATTGCCCAGCACAAACGACTCGGCTCTGAAACCCGGATTTTCCAAGGCACCATGCTGGGGTGACCGATTGCGGCCACCGCTGTCCTTTGATTAGCTATGCGGTGGCGATATTTCTATCCAGTTGATGATCTAGCGCCAACAAATCATGGAGTCCAGCTAAATCCCCCACCGCCCCAAGATATGTATCAAAAATGGCGAACCAAAGGCTTCAATAGCCGTACCGACAACCATAACCAATCCCATTGATAAAACCAGGCTGGTAAATGCTCCAAAACGCGGCAACAATGAACGCCGCGCCGCTGTTCCTCTGGCAGCAATGAGTTGCCAGGAAAATCCGACTGCCACTCCGCCGACAATTATGAGCGCAGGAACAATAAATAGATTTTGCAGCCCAATGGCAATGAGCGCGAGAACAAACCCCTGCCAATGCAAAGATGAAATAATAAATGCGACAGAAAAACCCAAAACGAATCCCCGCAGGAATAGCGCCACTAACACCAACGGCATGCCGGCCACCGACACTCCAAGGATATATAACAGGCCCAGTATTTTTAAATTGTTGGATAAAGCCGGTTGAAAGACCCCATGATATGTTGGCGACGCCGTTTCAACGTTAATAAAGTGACGCAAATACGTTATCAGTGAAAAAATATCCGCTGGTGTCAGGGTCTCGATAGCCAAGGCACCAAATAGGATACCGACCGCAAACATTGCCGACGCAATGTAGACGGGCGTCACATAATGAGCGAGGTATTCATCCCATATCGTTGTAGAGTGCGTCCTGACCATGGCTGTCCCTCCACCACAGTCTATGATCAGGTTTAAGGGTCTAGACCTAGGAGGTCTCCTTCTACCTTCTCAACTGGATGCCAATTCTCCTGGTCATCCCACTGAGATTCATCGTGCTTAAGCCGTCCGGTTAATTGTAAAATAACCATTTTGTCGTCATCGGCAACTCCATCCCACATACGCATCAATGTGTGCCAAAATAAGTCCCGGGGTCCGTCTAAGGTGCCGTGACTACGGGGGATCCGCCAGTCCCGTAAGGACATGTTGAGCTGTTCAGCCAAATGCGTAATTAAAGTGGCGCTGGGAACCATTTTACCTTGTTCCACGCCACAGATTGTCTGTTTCGTGACTCCCACTCTTTGCGCTAATTCCGTTTCCGTCCAGTCTCGACGATGCCGGTAATGGCGGATATACCAACCAAATTCGGCCATAAGAGTCGGACAACAAATTCGAGCGGTTTGCAAGCGAGAATGAAGCATATGAGCTTGCTCTTGAATATTGGGGTCGTCGTGACTCGTTTGAAAACGCCGCCAAGAGCTTGGGGATACTTCAAGTATTTCTAAAATTTGCGATAACTTTCCTTCGCTCAACACGGCGTTTCCTCGTTCAACACGGGTGATCAAAACCTGCGAAACACCCACACGATGCGCTAATTCCGTTACGGTTAACCCTTGCCTCTCACGGTGTTGCCGCATCCACACTCCAAAACGCTGTAACAACTCAAGGTCATTATGCTTGGCATGAAGTAATTCCGCATGGATATCTTCAATTAACGGAATAGATTCCATGGAAAACGCCTCCTCACGGGGCATGTCTAGTTAGAGGCTAGCCTCAAGCCTTGCACAACCACCATTGGAGGCCAGCCAAAGTAATACCGTTGATAGTACCGGACGAGTGTAAGAATTGCCGAATCTTTCCGGCGTCCCATAATTCAGTTTGGATGTCTTCATCGGAATCTGGGTGCGGTGAGCTATAAGCAACCACGCGGCTATAAAATAACGAGACTTTTTCATCGCTATATCCCGGCGTAGGATAGAGTGCTGTCACCAATTCCCAGTCGTCTGCAACATATCCCGTTTCCTCTTTCAGTTCCCGCTGTGCGGCACTGAGAATATCTTCGTCATGGTCAACTTTACCAGCCGGCAATTCATACAAGTACCGACCAACAGCCCATCGATATTGCCTAATGACAACAATTTCGGACCGACTGGTTTCAGCCACCACCGCAACCGCCGGTACGCGGATAACCACCTCGCGGGACGTGGACATCTCTCCCACTCGTACAGGGTCGACGCGAACCGATATAGTGCGGCCTTGGTAAACCCACTGTGTTGGACCAAAACGCTCCTCCATAGGTATTAAAATCCTTTCGTGTTGCATACTAAGTATCAACCGAGGTGATGTCCAATGAATATAAAAACCCATAAGCTCGTGTTTGTCGGTACCGTTTCGGAGCTTCGGCAATGGTTAAAAACATGGCCCATAACCGTCCCGCTTAGTTTATATCTTACACATTTTGTTCCGCATTACCATCACCCAAATAAAGATGGATATACCGGACGGCCGACTTGAAGACGAGAATTTCTTCCCCATTACTCAAAAGCAAAATCGCGTAGGTATCAAATCCGTCAATGACTCCGATGGTCGACTGTCCGTCCAAGAAGACCACTTCGACCAATGAACGATCAGCCATAAGGTGTTGATAAAAAGCATCTTGAACATAACTTGTACGGTTTCCTCCAGTGCCGGTCGAGACATGAGGAGGTGTCGGCTGATTGGACATCTGCTTATGGACCCGAGCTTTCCCCGTACGTTGAGTTTGCGGCACTTCAACCCATCTGTCACGTGACATGTTGACCCCTCTTTCTTATATGTTCCCCTCTACAGGAGGCGTATCACGGTTACCCGTCGACAGATAAGGCGGCTGTTGACGGCTTAGCTGGCCTAAACGCCGGTTCACCGCATCTAGAACCGCCCGCACAGCAGCACCTTGACCATCGCCTCGCTCGGGCGCAGCTCCGACTAAAATTTCTTCCCGCCTTTTTGAAGAAACGTAACTCAAAGCCACGGCGACAACGGCGTGTCCCGCCAGGGTAAAGGTTTTAAGTTCAGACAACACAAAAGATTCGGGTATCTCGGGAACTTGATTTAATGCATCCACTGTCGCCCACGCCATCATATAGTGGTACTGACTAGGCACATAACGCCCTTCCCAATGTCCCTCGTATGTTTTCGCGCCGTCCTCGCTCGGTTGTAGTTTGACCACACTATTTCCCATTTGGTGAATCGTGTCTAGGTCCATACGGAACTCCGCGACCGTTAACCTAGGTAGTGGCTTACTCGGGCTATCGTCAATAATTTGAGCGACGGATATCTTCTTGTGATCCACTCGTAAGTTCCATTCCGCTAACAGTGCGCTTTCAACATCGCGAACAATTTGCTTAGGTGACCGGTCAAGCGTTGTCAAGACATGAATTTCTTCGACGGATCCCCATTCGTTAGTGGCTACGTGACAACGCAGTA
>JAKADI010000321.1 GCA_021820675.1 Bacillota bacterium
GTTGGCTCAGTGTGGGCTGAGAGACAAATAGTAAATCGGCTGCCTTGGAGAAACTTCCGACCTCGACCACCTTGCAAAAATAAAGGATTTGTTGCACGGTCATAATCTATTCCTCCATTCGGGCCAGACTTCTCATCTGCACAATCACGCAATGCGAGTCTCCTTAGATCCCCACCATAACACAACGTATAGTGCTATTCCATGCTATCAACACAATATAGCGTTTAACTATCTTCGATTGTGAGAAACTATTAGCATTATAAAGAAAATTGCGTTAATAATTATCTCAGGCACTCACACTACTTGTTCGTTTTCCACTCGATTGGGATCCAATCAGAAGCATGGTCTTCATATCAGGTCGACAAGAAGGGGGTAACGAGCGGTGTTTAAGGATTTTCGTGGCGTTTCCCGAATCGGCGTGCTTGCCGTGGTAACGGCTGGGACAGGGTGGCTGTTCGATTCTTATGTGATTAATGCATTCACGTATAATCTGGCGGCAATTCAAAAAACCTTTTCCCTCAGTTTGGCCGCCATTGGGATTATTACGTCAATTTATCTCATTGGATATACGTTGGGGACCGTAGCCGGGGGAACTATTGCAGACTACTTTGGTCGCAAGCGGGCGTTGATATTTTCCATCACCTGGTATGTTATTGCGGCCGTTTTAAGTGGTCTCGCTATCAGCCCTTGGATGTTTGCATCATTTCGACTTTTGACGGGTGTGGGAGCGGGCGGTGAATTACCCGTGTCATCCACTTTCATTACGGATACATGGCCTGCAAAAGTTCGGAATCGGGGCACTGGATTAATGAATTTAGGCTATCCCTTGGGATATCTTTTGATGATTGCGGTGTCTTTGGCGGTGGTTCCGTTTTGGGGATGGCGCGCGGTATTTGTTTTAGCCGTTATACCAGCCGTGTTAATTGTCATTATCCGGCTGAAGGTCTCGGAGTCTCCGGCCTTTGTCCGTGTTAATGAAGAACTTAAAAAGAACGTGGGGCGTCCCCGCAAATTTACCTTTGCGCAAGTGCTGCATTCCCGTTACCGCCGCCAGTTTGTTGGTCAACTATTGATATGGATCGGTAACGGATTTACGTTTTGGTCGTTTGTCACTTTTATCCCGTTATATTTAATTACCGTGGCGAAGGTTCCTAAGAGCGAACTCGCGGTGTTCTTAATTGTCTTCAATCTGTTTTATGCCGTAATGCCTTATCTGGCGACTTGGGTATCAGATCTGATTGGCCGGCGGTGGGCGGGTTCTATTGCCGCGTTGCTATCGATGATCGGAGTCTGGCTGTTCACGTTGGGACCCACGACCCGACCGTGGCTGTTTGTTGTCGGTGGCCTAACTTATGGACTTTATGCTGCCCCTTGGACCATTGGCTTTACGTTTAGTACGGAGGCGTTTCCAGCCGAAATCCGCGGCAGTGCAATTTCCTTGGTCATGACAATTGGCCGGGTGGTATCGATTATCGCGCCGCTCGTTGTCGGGGGGCTTGCGGCGACGATTGGATTTGGGGCCATGATGAGGCTGTCCGGTCTGATGTGGATTGTGGCCATTGTGGGATTTTTAGTCAGCAAAGAGACGTTAAACGTTCCCTTAACAGATATCGTGGAGACGGGCGAAGTGGTTGGGACTGGTGCCGATCCCGTTGTTGGGTAGCCTGGGAGAGATTATAGTGATCAATATTGCGATTGTGGGGGTTGGCGAGACCTCCTATTCCCAAAGGAGCGGGATGTCCCCGCAAGCTCTAGCCCTTCATGCTATTCAACGGGCTGTAGATGACGCAGGGCTGGACGTTAGTGTCATAGACGGTATTGTGCCGATTTCTAACAGCATCCCTGCAGAGGATGTGATCAGCAATTTTAACCTCCCGCATGTGGGACTATCAGCAACTCTACGCATAGGCGGAGCCTCTGCTGTTGGTTCTCTAGGTTTAGCGGCGACGGCTCTTCAAACTCACCGATGTCGTTACGTCGTCATTTATATAGGAAAAAACGGTAGTTCCGGGGAGCGAATGGTTCAACGCGTGAGTCAGTTGCCGGGTTATCAATTTCGTCGGCAATTGGAAGAACCCTTTGGATGGGGCACTCCACTGCAGTGGTACGCCATGATGTGTCGGCGGCACATGGAGTTATTCGGCACGACCAAGGAACATCTAGCACGGGTGTCATTGACCATGCGAAAGCATGCCCAGAATAATTCTCATGCGCAAATGTACGGAAAACCCATGACGCGGGAGGATTATTACGCGTCCCCGATGATCTCGGATCCGTACCAGTTGTTCGATTGTTGCCTGGAAACCGATGGGGGCGCAGCAATTATTGTCACGAGCGAAGAACGGGCCCGAGATCTGCGCAAACGGCCGGTTGTCGTCTCTGGATGGGGAGTCTCGCCGCCTCAGTCACCTGACGATCTGACGAATCGCCCAGACTGGAACTCCATCGGTTTGACTAAGGCTGCACCCGATGCTTACAGCATGGCCGGGATTGGGCCCCATGATATCAGTGCGCTTATGGTTTACGACTGCTTTACTTTTGAAGTTATTCAGCAACTAGAGGAAGCTGGGTTTTGTGGTCGAGGGGAAGGCGGACCGTTCGTTGCTAGCGGAGCTATCGAGATGGACGGCCAACTGCCCGTTAATCCGCACGGAGGATTACTGTCCGAAGGGCATATGACTGGATTAAATCATCTGATCGAAGCGGTTCGTCAATTACGTGGCGAATGCACTTCGCGTCAATTGCCCCGTCTTCAATTTATCGGTGTCACTGGATGGGGGAATCTGGGGGACGGATCCATGGCAATTTTGAGGAGGGACCACAGAGGATGAATAGGACGATACTACCGGATATCAACCATCCCGATTTTGCCTTCTTCTGGACAAAATGCCGGGACGAGGTGTTAACGGTGCCCATTTGTCAGCAATGCGGCCGAAAGCGGTGGCCGCCTCGTCCGATCTGCTCAGCGTGTCATTCTCCAGACTATACATGGATTGAAATTGCCTCTAGAGGTCGAATTTACAGTTGGACGGTCACGCACCGGAATATGGTGCCGCATTCTATCCAGCCTACGCCCTATGTCATTGCCGTCGTTGAGATTGATGAGCCTCGCGATACTTTGCGGCTTCTCGGTGGATTATGGGAAACGCCACCAGAAATCGTCCATTTGAATATGTTGGTTGAACCCGTCTTTGTGCCAGTCAACGATGTGCTCACTCTTCCTTTTTGGCGTCCGGTTCAGAGACGTCATGTTATCGCATGTGAATCTCCTGTTAGGTAGTGGCCCGACATATCAAAGAGGTGATATTGTGCCGTACTGGCCTTATTTCAATGAAGAACACGACCGCCTACGCGAGCAAATTCGAGCGTTCGTCGAGACAGAGGTCACGCCGTTTGTGCAGGAATGGGAAAACCACGGCGCATTTCCTTTATCGGTGTTACGAAAAATGGGGCAAAAAGGGTGGCTGGGGTTACGATATCCGCGGACTGTGGGGGGGCAGGGACGGGATTATTTTTCGGCAATTGTTCTCTCGGAAGAATTGGGGCGCTGCGGAGCCGGAGGATTTGCGATGGCCATCGCGGTCCAAACCGAGATGGCCACGCCGCCTATCATGAAATTTGGGACCCCGGAGCAAATTGCGCACTATCTTGTACCGGCTATCACAGGCGAGAAATTGGCCTGTATCGGCATTACCGAACCGGATCACGGGTCGGATGTAGCCAGCATTGAAACCCGTGCTACACGTGTCGGAGAGCAATGGGTAATTAATGGTAGCAAACTGTTTATTACCAATGGTCCTCGAGCCAATTTTATTACCCTGGTTGCGCGAACGGGTAATCAATCGGGTTATAAGGGAATGAGCCTGTTTCTTGTCGACCTTGACAGGCCAGGAGTCTCTGTGGAGAAAGCTCTGGACAAGGTGGGCATGCGGTCATCCGATACGGCTTTGTTGCACTTTGACAACGTGCG
>JAKADI010000322.1 GCA_021820675.1 Bacillota bacterium
ACTATGCGCCGTCGAATTCCCAAGAGATTGGTAAGCCTAGAGCGGGTGAGTGGCGGGAGGATGTAGTTCAAAAATTAAGCCGAAAACTGAATAGGACAAGCCGTGGGGCATGATGTAAAAGTCCTCCGTTGCAATACTGAGAAACGTTCAACGGGTGATTTGAATTTCGCCCTATAAGGGCATGATGCTTACTGCGCCTGAAGGCTCGATTTCGCCCGCCGCTCGTCTGTTCAGGGTTTGACAAGAGAAGGTTGAATTATTTTCAACGAATGTCGCCAACTCGCTACAAGCTATAAGGAGATCGTTATATCACACAGTTCGTAACCCAACGTCGGCCTACAGTTCTTCGCGTTTTATTGAGGTGATGCGGCTGTTTGAGGTCTGGGCGGTCGCGGGACCCCGTAATGCCGAAAATATTGCTGCAACAACCATTAGGCCAATAGCGAGATAAAAAGCCGTGTGGATACCATGATTGAAGGCAATCATCAATTTTCCCGTCAACGATGTGGTGCCGACAAAGATGGCGAAGGCCAATTTTCTGGGGATCTGGGTGGAGGCGACCAACATGGCGGAGGCAAAACTCAGGACCATTCCAATATTAGCGAAGGTGCGCAGCATTCCGGAGGAGATGCCGTATGATCCCTTCGGCGAGCCTTTCATGATTGCCGCATTGTTGGCAGGGAAAAATCCGGCGGCGCCCATCCCGTTGATGATACTGATGGCAGTAACTTGCCACAAAGGAGTGTGTAATCCTAGATGGCCGTATAGGAATAAGGCTATGGCTTGAATGCCTAATCCAAGTGTCGCTGGCAGGGCAGGTCCGACTTTATCCGACAGGCGGCCGGAGACCGGACTGATGGCACCCCCGACCAAATAACCCGGAACCAATAGCAACGAAGCATTTAAGGGGGTGAGTTGACGAAGACCTTGCAGATACATGATCACCAAGAACAGCACGGCAAAATTACCTACGGATTGAAAAAACGAAGCCAACAACGAGGCGGATACGATGCGATTGCGAAACAGTTCTAAGTGCAGCATGGGGGACGATTGGCGGGTTTCCACAATAGCAAAGATTGCTACGAACACGAGGCCCGCAATTAACGTGGCAGCCAACTCCGCCGAAAAGGGTTTAGATGTCATCTGGATCATGCTCAACAGGACCAAGAACAGTCCAATACCCAACAAGACCATACCCCACCAGTCGATCTGGTGCGACGCACGCTCGCGCCTGTCTTTGAGCACAAACCAGGCAACAATAACCGCTGCTGACCCAATGGGTACATTAATAAGAAAAATATAGCGCCAAGAAAAATAAGTGGTAATAAAGCCTCCGAGCAATATCCCGACAATGGCTCCCAAATTCCACCCAATGGAGGTGAATCCGTAAGCCCGGCCACGGGTTTCGGGTTCAAAGGTGTCGGCGATGACTGCCCCGCTGTTGGCACTAATCAGAGCGCCGCCGATTCCTTGTAAAATCCGAAAGCCAACAAGAGTACTTTCATTGGAAGCCACCCCACACAACAAGGAACCTAAGACAAAGACTAGGAACCCTAATTCGTACATTCGCACTCGGCCATACATATCACCCAGTCGGCCGACTTGAGTCGCCAAAAGGGTAATAACTAAAAGATAGGCCATAATCACCCAGACAATGCCAGATAAACTGGCATGCAACGAATGCATCATGGTGGGTAAAGCCAGGATGACGATCGTCGTATCGACAGCGGCTACCAATACTCCAATGACGATGACGGCTAATGCCCAATTTTGTCGTCTTATAGGGAGATTTTGAGTCTTCCCGTCATTCACTTCCCTCGACTCCTCTCACGGTGCCTTAGCATAGCAGTCGGTTTAAGTCCGTTCGGAACTCGTTACAAGTGAGGCGATCCTTTTTTAAGAAGCTTCTCAAAAAATTTGGGACGTCTCTTCAGTGAAGACTAGCTTTACACACTGCATTGTACTCCACATTGCGGACAGTGGGAGCATGAACCCGAAGCATTCACGTACTTTGGCCACTCGTTCGAGTAATGTTCGCAGCCCATAGTCTGTTGCCAGTAATGTTCTAACGTTGTATTCTGGAAAATGATAAGAAAATTCCGGCATTGTAGGAACCTTCGGCAGCGGACGGTTGTACAAATCTGGTGGCTCCGGCTGCACGAGTTGACAAACAAACAGGGTTGGCGTTACGCCTCAACAAGGATGGTCCGTCGTTAACAAGGACACTGCAGTCGGTCACGGCGCCGAATACTTTCCGGTCGTGCCTTCAAAGTCGAGTTAGCCCATCTCGTGTTGATATAACAGGAGGGGACAATGAAATGACGTTGATGGATGAATTAGTGGACACATACTTGGAAGGTAATATGGAGTTTAATAACTACTTGGATCTTGAAACCGGAACCATCGTGGCGGATTTGGATGAAGAGGTTACCGGAGAGCCTGGTATCGATTGGGATGACCCATCGAGTCTCGAACGCTACATTGACATTCCTCAACTCACCTCAGACGAGGCATATTGGGTACGTGTGCGATTTGCCGGGCGGACCGAGGGCGATTCCCAAGGACTTCTCTCGGAAGCCTTGAATGGCCACAAACCGTTTCGTCGCTTCAAAGATGCTTTAAGCCGACTTCGCTTGTGGGACGAGTGGAACAAGTTCGAACGTGATTGGGCACTGCGGGAACTTCAATTTTGGGTGGAACAGTTGCCCGTGCCTTACGAAACCTTAGCGAAACGTTATGAGGCCTATTGGCAAAGGAGTAAGTAGGGGGTAGCACAGCGCAGTCCCCTGTGTCGGCTGACGGCCGAGGTCAGCAAAAGACGCTTAAGGCGACAAGAACCAGTGAGCCCATCACAGAACCAGGAACGTCTGAGGGCGATTTCAGAAGCCCTCACCAGTAAACCCGTTAGGGTTGGGTGAGGGGACTCCTCTATCCTGGCGTAACCGCGAAATGGGCGCTAAGGTTTTCGTGAAAATGATACGCAAAACCCCGGTTGCACGTGTCGGCCGTTACCGACTGACACTAAAAGTCGCCGCTGACGACCACTTGTGGCTTCGATGGAGCCTGGCGTCGACCCAATACTGCTTCCCTGCTTGTGATGTCAGCATAGCGGCTTCATCGACCACCACGGGAACGTTGGTACGGGTGGTAAAGACACGATATTGATTCAGGTCGTTGGCTTTGGCAGTCGGCGCTTGGCCCTCGATACTCACTACAACAGATTGCTTGCCGGTTTGAGAGAGAGGCGCCACAAACGGAAACGCCATACGATGATTGAGTACGACAGGAGCCATCATTTCTGGTGAAGAACTGGGCCGTGGTTTGCCTACGTTTCCTAATGTGACTGTGCCTAAAACCTGACCATGCGAAGAAATCGCGGCCGTTACGGGTCCCTTGGGTGCCTTGGGGCCGATATCTAACGTCAGACCTGTAATGACTGCGGAGGACGGCACGTTGCTGGGCGTCACTATCGGAAGATTCACGGTGCTGGAAGACATCAAGGAGGGAGCAAATTGGACGCCTTGATTACTCGGATTAGCGATTTGCGTGCTCCCGACAGGATGAGAAGATCGCGAAAAAGTGACATCCGACGATGAGGAAGGTGCCAGACTCAACGTCAACGATCCCGTCATCACCCCCGGACGGGCTTCTTTGATTATGACGGTGGCCCCGACTTGGTGGGAGACTCCTCGCGCAAAATAGGGATTGCTGGTCGTGGAAACTCCGGCTAGCAATGAAGAGGAATGAAATTGCGGAGAGGTTGTATTAGCCAACGTGGGCGTCGTTCGCAAAAAGCTATCATAGCCCGGCATGGTACCTACCTTAACAGCGGGTACTGAATAAGATTTGGTAGGACGGCCAAAGAATGCCGACATTGCCTGGACACCGGGATTCGCAGTATGACCCAGATATCCCAGGTGCCAGCCTGTCTCAATTGTTTTTAGAATAGAGGACTGTTTA
>JAKADI010000323.1:0-3404 GCA_021820675.1 Bacillota bacterium
CGAGACCGTTCGATACCGCATGATCAATCTTTGACAATCATGCGGTTCCTGGCCTTACCTCAGGGCCATTCGTCCTAAGCGGATGAAGATGCGGCATGGGAATTTTGATATAGACCAACAAACCGC
Source organism: Bacillota bacterium (assembly GCA_021820675.1). Lineage (GTDB taxonomy): Bacteria > Bacillota > Sulfobacillia > Sulfobacillales > Sulfobacillaceae > Sulfobacillus. Next base: position 127 of record JAKADI010000323.1, read on the forward strand.
TCCAGTTGAATCGATATCTGGACTCGAATTCTGGATGAAGATGGGTCTAGATTGCCTTTGACCTTACCTTAAGAAATATCATTCGGTGTTGATTGTCCCCCTGTCCCTAAAGTGTTTCTCTTGCGTTGCAACGTGCCTCATCGCAGGATGCCAAAGTTCAATAACCTTTCGCGGTCAGTATTGGGAGACATTTGCAGATGGGATTTTGGCCGCCGAGTTATATGGGGGGTCTTTTGTGCAGATGCAGGTTCCAGAATCAAGATGTTAAACATTTTCTCCCGTTGAATCGTCTTAATCCACCAACCGGATGCCGTGGCAATCTTGTGCAAAAGATAAAGCGGGTACAATTGGCCCTGAGAGGTCGTTATGTGAACCTCAATGGCAAATAATTGTGACCATAGACCAGCCTTGACGGTTGTTACGATTAATACCAGACGGCTTTGGCTATGCGTCCGACTTTTTAATCGTTTTAAGAGATCGACTGTCGTGGCTAGCGGAAAATCCTCAATGAGCCTGATAAGACTAATGACACCGTATAAGCCTCTGGGCAAGGAGTCCAAAATGTCTCCCGCCCACAGACGAATGTTAGGATGCTGTAGATTGATGGCCGTCCTCTCCACAGTCTGGGGCTTATCAGCCATAGTCACGCGAATTCCTTGCGACGCTAGACTTCGCGATAAGCTTCCAGTGCCACCGCCCACATCCAACCAATTTTTAGGCTTATGCGAATGCATTAACGAAACGACCCGCTCATTCAAAAGTGAACTCGAATCCCGTAATCGATTGTCTTCCGAGGTTTGAATAAATGGGGAGAGTTGCCGAGACGCAGAAAACGGTCCTAAATTCAACCATCTCCGCATGACGTCCAGTTGGTGGATGAGCCGCGGCTCTGGCGATTCCCCAACCCAGTACCAAATACCATCCACTTCTTGCACATAACCGGAGTCATCGAGGACGCCCAGAAGCAATGGCCAGGGTAAAGACAGGTTTTTTTGGCATCTATCCAAATCGTCGCGTTTGGCTCCGGTTAAGAGTTGTGCATAAATACCTGAACACACGACAGTATAAATCACGGCATTTACGTAGAACGTTTGATCCATTAGGGCCCAGTCAGCCATCATTGCCGATTTCTCCTTTCCCAATCCTCACGTACGTGTATTACACATACGTCGCGATCGATGAAAGGTGCACGGTCACCCACCACTTAATATCCTAAAACTGCCCAGTTTTTCATTGCCATAAGAGCCATCGGAGCAACAAACATTACCAGTACATTGAGCAACAACAGGGCTGGAAGAACTGTCAGCAGCAAGGGATCCGATTGCTTTTTCAAGGCGTCTTCCAAGGCTAATTGCTCTTCCATATCCCATGCTTGCGTAATGGCGTCATCGGCTTCTAATCCGTTTTGATAGCCGTAAAGCATCATGGTTGCTACCAAATCCCCCTCCGGTCCAGGATATTGCGCACGAAAAGACGCAAATGCTGGCGAGTCGCTACGGTGGGCACCGACAATCTTGGCTAGCCCCTCTATGTCTTCGCCTACCTCCGGAACTGCCTTGACGGCTTGATCCACAGCTTGCCAAAAGGTCATTCCCGCGCTCAGAAAGAACGACATCGTTCTCCAAAATCTGACGATGTTCCATCTCCGTTTACGAATTACCTTGCGACTTACGGGCGCCTGCCAACCGCTAAACAGCCCCACAAGCATGACCACACCTCCCACTGCCACACTTGACGCATGAGGAAAAAATGCCAATGCCATCATCAACCCCAGCCCTATCCAAAATAGCGCCGTTAACCGTAGTGACCTTGGTCTCCAGGAACTTGCGACGGTCCCGAAGAGCAATGCCGAAATCATCGCATTCATACAGCATCCCCATTTCGAATGTGGCGGCCTAAAAGTTGAAGGACAACAAACGTCACAACACCAATCCACGTCAAGACCATTTGGCCCGATACGGTCCTCGCCAACGCTCCATAAAATTCAGGAAGCACCATAGCAAATAGGATCGCTACTATGTAAGGAGAAAGAGCTAGAATCAAAACTGTTGACTCTAACGTCATTTCTTCCAGTCGTCGCTGAAATCGCCAGCGGCGGGACAAAGTCATGTGTTTCATCACATGCTCAATAATGTCGTCCAACGATCCCCCATGGCGATTGGCCAACTTAGCTGAGATTGACACCACGCGCATGGCATCAGTCGGCCACTTATGAGCTAATTCTTCAAGAACCTGCTGAGGATCGGAGTGCAAGCGAATTCGCGAATCGGCCCGGGCTAAATCATCCAAGGCATAAGCCAAAGAGCCACGGGCCTTCAACATCCGGCTCAATCGTTGTAAGAACAGTTCTGTTTCTTGCTCATTCAATTCAGACCGGCGACGCGCCAAGCGGCTGGACCAAAAGGTGTCGAGCCCCCACAGCATTATCAAAACGGACAAGGCTACCACGTGATTGACCATGAACAGGGAGAAAACACTTGCTATGCCCAATATCATAGGACGGTAGGAAGAGAGAAAGCCATTGACACTCAGTCCGATAAATCCGGCACTTAAGATCGCAGTACTATGCATGGAAATGGCCTACCTTGACAAACTCACCCTTCTGTCGCATTTGATATTGCCAGATCATATTCATGCCGTTTGGTTGTGGCTGTTGTACCGATTCTACACGCCTCACACCGTCGGGATATCGGCGAACATAAATAATAAGGTCTAACGTTTCGCGTATTTGCTGAACCAGTTGATCAAAGGGAATACCTAATTGTCTGCGTGAACACATACGCGCCAAACGGAAAATCGTAGCGTCACCACCAGACTGACTATGAACGGTGCATAAACTCCCCGGGTGACCGGTGGACATCGTCTCGATGAGTTCCATGGCCTCCTCCCCCCGCACCTCGCCGACAATGATCCGGTCCGGACGCATGCGCAGGGCATTAATCACCAAGTCGTGAATCGAATAATTGCGATGCGCCTCCAGGCTGACCGTGTTCGCATGATGCAGAGTCAATTCCCGCACATCTTCGATGGTAATCAACCGTTCCTCCTCACCAATCAGAGACGTCAGCAGACGCAGCAAGGATGTTTTTCCCGATCCCGCTCCCCCCGCGACCAGAATATTCCGCCTCTCGGTAATGAACGTGGTGAAATCCTCCCACAATTCCGTACTTAAAGACCCCTTCACCAAGTAATCGTCGAGACTGAGCGGTTCGTGGCGGGCCCGCCGGATCGTAATCGTCGGCTGCTCCCCAACCGGCGGCAACACACAATGGATGCGC
>JAKADI010000323.1:3414-3944 GCA_021820675.1 Bacillota bacterium
ATCGACGAGTTGCGCGTCACACACCGGCGATTCGGTATTGAGCACCCGTCCCGCTCGGCTCGCCAGTCGTTGAGCCAACAGGGCGACCTCCTCCGGGCTGTCAAATTTCTGCTTGACCCCACCAATGTGCCCGTCTCGCTCGCAAAAAATCCGATCCGGGCCGTTAACCATAATTTCGGTCACCCGTTCATCGGTGAGTAACGCATCCAAAGGGCCCAGTCCTGTGAGTCGATTGAGTAACGAGCGCCGGTATAAAGCCATAGCGGCCACATCGAAGCCTTCCTCGCCAATCACCCGATTAATGGCGTCTTCCAATTTGCTGAGTCGTTCGCGATCCCACACCAAATGGCGCAACAATTCGGGGTATTGGGACTGCACGGCTTCTTGCCAGCGATCGACGTACTGCCCCATGGCCGTGGTTTCTTCCTGGGCATGCCTGCCCCATACGGTGGCTGTGTCCACGGAATCATCGGGTTTCCAGGAATATTTGTTCATGACGCCAACCTCCTCCCTCAGAGTGTCTTCATCAT
>JAKADI010000324.1 GCA_021820675.1 Bacillota bacterium
AAATGCAAAAGCGCTATCCCGACGTTATTTTCCTGTCGGAGGCGTTTACGCGTCCCAAATTGATGGAGGCTCTATCAAAGATCGGATTTTCCCAGTCTTACACGTATTTTACCTGGCGTAACACGGCGCCAGAGCTCCGAGAGTATCTTTTGGAATTAACCCAGACAGAAAAGAAGGAATTTTTTCGCCCGAATTTTTGGCCGAATACCCCTGACATTTTGCCGCAGTTTTTGCAATCGGGTCTACCATCCGCCTTTACAATTCGATTTATCCTAGCGGCGACATTATCATCCAATTACGGTATCTATGGACCGGCTTTCGAGTTGTTGGAGCATCATTCCCTGATTGCTGGAGGCGAAGAATATGATCACTCAGAGAAATATGAAATCCGGAGTTGGAATGTTGACCATGAGCCCAATATTCAAGAAGTCATACGAAAAGTCAATCACATTCGGCGTCAGGAGGTGGGTTTGCAGCACCGTGCGTTGTTGACATTTCACCAGATTGATAATCCTTGGATTTTGGTTTATAGCAAACGTGAACCAAATTATGGCCCGGTACTGTTGATAGTGGTCAATCTTGATCCGGTGTTTACCCAATCGGGGTGGACAGCGCTCGACATGAACGCTTTAGGACTCGGGGAGGATGCTCACTATGTTACACACGACTTGTTAACAGGAGCGCGCTATACATGGCATGGTTCGTATAATTATGTTGAATTACACCCCGATGGGTACAACGCTCATATTTTGCGAATTGAAGAGGGGATATAATGCGCAACGGCCACAACCATTATGAACGTCCCGATTGGTATAAGGACGCCATTATTTATGAGATTCATGTACGAACGTTTTATGATAGCAACCAAGATGGCGTCGGAGATTTTACCGGCCTAACTGAAAAATTGCAATATCTGGCAGATCTGGGGGTAACGGCACTCTGGCTTCTCCCGTTTTATCCATCTCCACTCAAAGATGATGGTTATGATATTGCGGACTACATGAATATTAACCCCGATTATGGAACGTTGCGGGATTTTCGCCGTTTTCTGCGACGGGCTCATGAACTGGGTTTAAAGGTTATTACCGAATTGGTGATTAACCACACCTCGGATCAGCATCCGTGGTTTCAACGCGCTCGCCGCGCACCAAGCCATAGCCGATATCGGGACTATTACGTCTGGAGCAATAATCCCGATAAATACGCCGATGCGCGCATTATTTTTCCAGATTTTGAACGATCGAACTGGACGTATGATGATATAGCTCAAGCTTATTACTGGCACCGATTTTATTCTCACCAACCTGACTTGAATTTTGATAATCCCGCCGTGCAGAAGGAAGTCTTTAAAATTCTCGATTTCTGGATGGACATGGGGGTCGATGGTCTGCGTCTGGATGCGATTCCCTATCTGTTTGAGCGAGAAGGCACCAACTGTGAGAACCTGCCGGAAACTCACGAATTCTTGCGTGAATTACGTTTGCATATCGATAGCAAATATACCAACCGGATGCTGTTGGCCGAGGCTAATCAATGGCCTGAAGATTCTGCACTTTATTTCGGAAACGGCGACGAATGCCATATGGCGTTCCATTTTCCTCTTATGCCCCGGATGTTTATGTCCCTATATATGGAAGATCGCTATCCCATTATTGACATTCTGGAACATACACCGGAGCTTCCCGAGAATTCGCAGTGGGCCATTTTTCTTCGGAATCATGACGAGTTAACCTTGGAGATGGTTACTGATGAAGAGCGCGACTATATGTATCGGGTTTACGGTAAGGAGCCTCAATTTCGAATTAATTTGGGAATTCGCCGGCGCTTGGCTCCATTGTTAGACAACAACCGCCGCCGAATGGAACTGATGAATGCTTTGCTCATGACATTGCCCGGTACGCCGGTGCTGTATTACGGCAACGAAATTGGAATGGGCGATAACGTATACCTTGGCGACCGGGATGGTGTGAGAACCCCATTTCAATGGAGTCCGGATCGCAATGCAGGGTTTTCTCGGGTCAATCCCCAGCGATTATGCTTACCAGTTATTGTTGATCCCGAGTATCATTATGAATCTGTTAATGTTGAAGCCCAACACAATAATCCCTCGAGTTTTTTGTGGTGGATGCGCCGGATAATTGGTTTACGCAAATCTACGCGGGCTTTTGGACGGGGTAGTCTTCGATTTCTCAATGCCGATAATCCTAAGGTTTTGACATTTGTCCGCGAATTTGAGGATGACCGCTTTTTGGTTATCGCCAATTTGTCTCGTTTTGTTCAAGCGGTGTCGATCGAAAGTCAGGACTTGATAGGACAAACGGTAATCGAGATGTTCTCCCAAAATAGCTTCCCGCCAATTACACAGAGTACCACGGTTTTTACCTTAGGGCCCCACGACTTTTATCTTTTTCGCTTACGGAACGTCGCTAATTCCGAGGATGTGAATAGGGCTTTGTCGACGGTGATGATACCAACCCATGGCTCAAACCTATTGCCAGATATACTCGATGATCTGAGGCAACCCTTGGCGACTTATTTACCTCACCAGAGGTGGTTTGCAGGCAAGGGGCGGTCGATCATGCAGGTAGTTCACGAGAATTGGATACCCTTGTGGGAACGGGGAGGTTTTTGGATTGTGCGTGTTCGGTACCAAGGGGGATCTGAGGAACGTTATCAGTTACCGCTGATTGCGCAGGCAGGATCAGATGACAATGTGTTGGGGACTTTTCTGCTTGATGGAGACATTTGGAGCCTTTGTGAGGCGACAGACAGTCCCTTGTTTTGGCGACAGTTAGCCCAGCACTGGTTTTTTTCTGAGCGAATGACAAGTAAGCAAATAGAACGGCGGGTGAGCCAAGGATGGCGGGGCCGCCATCGCCACAAATCCGAGCAACTGGACCCCGTTCCCTTGCGAGTGGAACAGAGCAACACGTCAGTGATCTTCGGGGAGAAATGGATTCTAAAGATATTTCGTCGTTTGGAAGACGGTATCAACCCCGATTGGGAAGTTGGTCAGTTTATCACGGAGCATCAGGGGGGGGGAGTGGCTCCAGCGACCTGGATGGGTTTTGAATATCGGCGCGATAAAACAGTGGCGCAATTGGCGATCTTGCAAGAGTATGTCCCCAATGAAGGGGATGGATGGGCTTATACCTTAGATCATTTAGGACGATATTTTGAAAGCATTGCTGCCCAAGATATTGTGGTTCAGCCACTCTCTTGCCGTAACTGGTGGACGAGTGAGCCTGTGCACTTCGACGAAAAGTTGCTGGCGGTCGTGGGGGAGTTTATTGGCCAAGCGGAGTTGATTGGGCGAAAAACCGCTGAAATGCACATGTTACTTGCTTCTGACGTGAATGTTGCAGATTTTCGGCCCGACCCCTTCTCGGCATTGGATCAACGCGCAGTATACCAGTCGATGCGCCAACAAGCGGATCGGGCCCTGGCAGATCTCGAGAATGCGATGAAGGTGTTCGACGACAATGGCACTATCTTGTTGTCCAGACAAATTTTAGACAATAAGGATAAAATCGAATCGATCTTTTACCAGGCCACACATAAGACCGTGCAAGGGTCGAAAATCCGTTGTCACGGGGATTATCATCTTGGTCAGTTGCTGTACACGGGCGAGGATTTCGTGGTTGTTGATTTCGAGGGAGAACCTTTGGCATCCCTAAGCCGACGCCGTCTTAAACGATCGCCCCTAAAGGATGTCGCGGGTATGATTCGTTCGTTCCATTATGCGGCATTTACCCAAGCAGAACATGAACGGCAATTTGGAATGCCAGTGGACAAACTCGAGCGTTGGGCGATGGCCTGGTATCAGATTGCGACCAGTCGATTCTTAGACGCGTATCGGGAGCATATGGACCACCGTCTACTCCCGGAGCGCGATTCCCAATGGCTGTCGGCATTTTTATTGGAAAAAGCGCTCTAT
>JAKADI010000325.1 GCA_021820675.1 Bacillota bacterium
GTTAAGGTGACTGTGCAACGCGGACACTCCACGGCCCGTCCGCAATCCCGGCACATAACGAAACTGGCGTAGCCCCGCCGATTCAAAAATAAAATCCCCTGTTCGCCGCGATTTAGCGCCTGCGTGAAGGCATTTTGCAAGGATCGGCTGAAAATCGACCGGTTCCCCTCTTGCAGTTCCTCACGCATGTCAACAATTTCTACTGGTGGTAAGGTGCGGGAACCGATGCGATGTGTCAATCGTATCCATCCAATTAGCCCTTGCCGGGCAAGGTAGGCTGTTTCCAGGGACGGCGTAGCGCTGCCCAAAACGACTTTCGTTCCTGTTTTCTCCGCTAACCAAAATGCCACATCGCGAGTATGATAACGAGGGTGTTCTTCCTGCTTATATGTGCTTTCATGTTCCTCATCCAGCACGATTAGTCCAAGTTGGCCAAATGGCAGAAAAATGGCCGAACGCACACCTACAATAATGGCTAATGCCCCATCACGCACAGCTTGCCACGTCTTAGCCCGCTCGCTATCCGTTAGTGAACTGTGCCACAACCCAACGGTGTCTCCAAATCGGCTTTGAAACCGCAGGACAGTCTGAGGGGTCAAAGCTATTTCTGGAACCAGAACAAGAGCTTGTTTCCCCTGTTTCACACTATATTCAATAACTTTCAGATACACCTCGGTTTTTCCTGATCCAGTAATCCCCTCGAGTAGCCATTTAGACCCTGGATCAGCGGAGAAAATCGTATTCACGGCATAACGCTGCTCGTCATTCAAAACAAACGGCGAAACAGCCTGCAAAGCACCCCGAGGTGATGGAACCGCCTTTTTCACTTGCTCAATGACAATGCTTCCCTCTTTAACCAATTCCCGCAGTGTTACGCGCATCTGCGGCATTTGTACCAACACATCGTTTTTTAAAGTAGGCCCATGATTTGCTAACCACTCCCACAATTGCTGACGCTTAGACGAACGACCGCGCCTGTGCCCGACAACGTGGCATATTTCTTCGGTGACGGGAGGGTAAGACCTCAGCCGAATATTGCGAGGCAACATGGCTTTGAACGCTTGAATGGGAAAACAGAGATATTCTTTAGCCATCCATAGCCCCAAGTCTACCATCCACGGGTTCAACACAGGATATGGGTCAATCGCTTCTATTATGGACTTCAATGTAGCGTCATTGTCCGTCTCGCGGATACTCGTGATGATCCCCGTACATTGCGTATTGCCAAACGGTACCCGCACGCGATTGCCGACACCCACGGATATTTGTTCGGGGATCTGATAGCTCCAGGCTTTATCCAGTCCAGGGATCGCACGGTCAATGACAACGTCCGCAATTTTCATGAAAGGTGCCACGCTATAGAGGTCAGTTTTTTCATGAGAGGAGTGGAACTGCAACGAATAAGCAATGGGCAACGATCCTTCTTCCGCCGTTTTTATGGATCACAACATACGCCATATGCAGTTGGCGCATAACGATGGTCAGCTTGAACATATCCCATTTGTCTTATAAGGACCACTCGCTTGGCAACCCCGTCTCTTCACCGCAATAACAACGCCACATCAGCTCAGACATCGGCTTGGATTCCCTGCTTAGGCTTCAGTACACTCAATAAATCTGCCACTTGACTCGCCAATTGGTCTTTGGTCATTATGTGGAGGTCTACAGCATCATCATCGGAACCAATGATTGCCGCTTTATATTGGCCTTCGCCAAATCCACTGTCCGTTCCCACTTGATTCGCAATAATTGCATCAAGATGTTTACGCTGCAGCTTATCCCTAGCGGCCACTATCACGTTGTCGGTTTCCGCTGCAAATCCTATAAGAACTTTTGAATGCCGATACTTTGTTCCGATCTCTCCCATAATATCGGGATTAGTTTTCATGGCCCAATTTAAGTCTATATGCTGTTTTTTCTGCTTCTGTAAGCAAGGGTGAAGCGGACGAAAATCAGATACTGCTGCGGCTCCAATAACGGTATCAACCTGGTCGATATAGTGCCTAACAGCTTCTAACATCTCTACAGCCGATACAACCCCAACATATTGAACACGCGGGCATGGTTTTTCCTCCACTCGCGGCCCATGAATGACCCGGACCTCGGCTCCCCTGGCACTGAGTTCACGAGCTAGCAATGACCCGATGATTCCGGTTGAAGGATTGGTCAAAATCCTCACCGGATCAAAGTGCTCCCAGGTCGGTCCCGCGGTGATTAAAACGGATCGGCCTTGGAGCGTTTTGGGGCGCAGCATCATCCATAACCCCTCCATGATCTCTTCCGGTTCAGCCATTCTCCCTGATCCCGTTAACCCCGAGGCCAATCGACCCGTGTTCGGTCCGACCAGCGTAATCTCCCGTTCCGTCTTCAGTTCGTCCAAACGGTTACGAGTCTGTGGACTGAACCACATCTCACTCTCCATAGCTGGAGCCATTAGGCTTGGCCCCGAAAATCCCTGAAAAACAAGCCCCAATAAGTCTGAAGAGAGGCCCAAGCTCAATCGGGCCAGTAAGTCTTGCGTTAATGGGGCAACAATAAGGGCATGAGCCCAGTGGGCCAGTTTAACATGCGATAGCGGTCCCATTGGTTCATCGGCGATATAGACTCCCACGGGATTGCCTGTTAAGGCACGAAAAGTTAAGGGCCCAACAAATTGTGTTGCGCTTTCTGTCATGACTGCATACACATCATGGCCGGCTTTTACCAAACTGCTCGCTAAGACACAACTTTTGTAAGCGGCAATGCCGCCCCCCACACCTAAAATAACACGCATGTCCTACTTAATGCCAACCGGAGGAACTTCCACGGTAATAAGCCCCTTGCGAATTTCATCGAGAGCAATAGTTACGGGCTTGGTGGCGCGACCATCCGCCATTGGAGTGCTCCCTTCCGTGATAGCCCGACCGCGACGGGCTGCCGCTACCGCAAGAGCATACTTACTTTCATGGCGTTCTGTCAGCTCTCTAACCGTTAATCCTCGTCGTTCCACAAAATCATCGCTCCTCTTAGTCTTCATCATTTGTGTCATCCTCATCGTCGTCTTCGTCGTCTGATACTTCCCGGCTGGCCAGCCGATTAGCAACCGTTTCGGGTTGTACCGCCGACAAAATCACATGATCGCTGTCGGTGATAATAACAGCGCGCGTCCGCCGGCCATATGTAGCGTCAATAAGCACACCGCGGTCGCGGGCTTCGGTAATAATACGCTTAATCGGCGCAGAATCAGGGCTCACGATTGCCACGATTCGGTTTGCCGAAACAATGTTACCAAATCCTATATTGACAAGTTTAATGTCCAACCCGTAGCCTCCAGACGTGGCTTACAGAGCAACTCACTACTTCCTCTGTTTATCGTTTCTCATCATATCACAGATACTATAGAACAAAACAATAGAGCTTTACAGGTCATGTGTGCCTAACGTCGTTCAATTCTTCTTATCCCAGTTATATTTGAGAATATATCAACTTCGACCCCAATGACGGCCGAGAAGGGAAAGACTGTTCAGCCCACTGGGCCATCAAGTTAAGGGGATGTTCCCCTGAGATCCGCACATAACACCCGTTATGTTTCAATGATAATTCGCTCCACAACCCGTCTGTAATTCCGCTAACACCTGGATAACGTCTTAGGGGTATATTGGTGCCATTCACAGGCGCCCGTGTCGAAAGAACCACTGTTACCTGGGCTATTCCATGCCCGTACCTAATCACTTTTTGATGTGGCCAATTAGCAATATGTGTCCGAGGCCACGGGCCAAAATATTTGGGAATCGCAACACCATCGATGGAGTGCAATGTCACCAGTGTAGCCCGTTTGCTCAATGGCATATTCGCTGTAGCCGTCGCCGACGATCTGGGATTTCCTCCTGACGGGTAAAAGGGCGTTTTTCCCTCCAACGCCAGCTCGCTGCCCTCACAAAATGCTACCCCA
>JAKADI010000326.1 GCA_021820675.1 Bacillota bacterium
TTGGATCCGGAAGAGATCACCCAATTGGTCGAAGGGGTGGTAGATGGCCGGTGGCCCGATTATCAGGTGGCGGCATGGCTGATGGCCGCTTATTGCCGCGGACTCAGCGAGGAGGAAACCTTCGCGCTGACCGGGGCCATCGCCTTTACCGGCTCGCCGGCGGCTGAGCCTTTGGGTCTGGTCGATAAGCATTCCACAGGGGGCGTCGGGGATAAAACGACGCTGATTCTGGCCCCTGTCATGGCGGCTTTGGGATATCCCATGGCGAAGATGTCGGGACGAGGACTCGCGCATACGGGGGGGACGTTGGATAAGCTGGAGAGTATTCCCGGTTTTCGCACCGAATTATCGATGGACGAAGTCCGCCGGCAAGTGGAGACGGTTGGGGTGGCGGTGGTCGCACAATCCCAAGAATTAGCTCCCGCGGATAAAAAACTGTATGCGCTTAGGGATGTCACCGCCACGGTGGATTCCATCCCGTTGATTGCGGCATCGGTGATGTCGAAAAAGTTGGCCAGTGGCACCAGGCATTTAGTGTTAGACGTCAAAGTGGGCACCGGGGCGTTTATGGCCCATGTAGACGATGCTAAGAGACTGGCCGCGCTCATGGTGAAGATTGGCCAACATCACTGCAGACGGGTCAGTGCGTTGATTACGACGATGAATCAACCCCTCGGTTGGGCCGTCGGGAATGCGATTGAGGTTAACGAGGCTACTGCGTGCCTCAAAGGGGCAGGGCCTTCGGACTTGCGCGAAGAGGTCACGATGTTGGCGGCCGAACTGGTACACTTAGTGACAGACGAACCTGTAGTGGAAGCAATATCCCGGGTCAACCGCATCATTGATCACGGTCAAGCCTGGGAGGCTCTGGAGCGATGGATTGCCTTTCAGGGAGGGGACTTTGAGGTTGTGGAGCGCGGGTTGCCTTTGGCTCCGGTAATGCGGGAGTGGCGTGCGCCTGCTCCCGGTACAATTCACGCCATCGATACCCGGCAAATCGGTGAAGTGGCCCTGATGCTGGGAGCCGGCCGCCACCGTCTGGAGGATGCGGTCGATTCCGGAGTGGGAATTTTGTGTTACGCCAAAGTCGGCCGCACGTATGCAAGCGGGGAGCTCCTGGGAGTGGTTTATGCCCGTTCGGAAGAGGCGGCGGAGCAGGCGACGAAGGCGCTGGCGCGCGCGGTGATTTGGGGTCAAGAACACGGGGCGGAACCCGAGCCCCTGGTGCTGGCGCGCATTTCATCTTAAGAAGAGACAGAAGGTGATGGGCTTGACCCGTCACCATAAGGGGAGAGAATTTTGCGGATCGTACTGCTGGTGATCGACTCCGGTGGCATTGGTGCGGCACCGGACGCGAAGGAGTTTGGAGACGAGGGGGCCAATACCATTGGCCACGTCGCCCAATCGGTGCCGAATTTATCCTTACCCAATTTGGCCCAAATGGGATTGAACCGGCTGGTGCCGCTTCCGGTCCATGGAAAAGACCCTCTCAAGGGTGTGGCGTTTCCGGTCATTCCCCGCGCCAATGGGAAAGACACCTTGGCGGGCCACTGGGAGATGATGGGGATTACGGTGACAAAGCCCTTTCAGACGTTTCCCCAGGGTTTTCCCAGGCCCATCATAGAGCTTGTCACGTCCATTGTGGGCCGGCCTCTCTTAGGGAATGAGGTGGCGTCCGGAACCGAAATTATCGCCCGTCTGGGGGAAGAGCACTGCCTGACCGGCTATCCGATCGTGTATACGTCCGCGGATAGTGTGTTGCAAATCGCGGCGCACGAGGATATCGTGCCGCTCGAACAGTTGCACCAATGGTGCCGTCAAATACGCGAGGCTTTAAATGAGAGTGCCTTCCGGATCGGCCGCGTGATTGCCCGTCCTTTTAGGGGGGAAATGGGACATTTCGTCCGGACGGCGGGGCGGCACGATTTCAGTGTGGTTCCGCCGGGACCGACCATGGTCGATGTGTTGCAGTCTGCAGGCATTGAGACCGTGGCAATTGGAAAGATCGGAGATATTTTTTCCGGGCATGGTTTTAGCCGCCATCTCCTGACCCAAAGTAACCAAGATGGCCTGGAACAGACGCGGACGGCTTTGAAGGCGGCACCACCCGACGCCTTCATTTTTACCAACTTGGTCGAATTCGATTCCCACTTTGGGCACCGCCGCGACGTGGTGGGCTATGCCCAGGCCCTAAGAGAGCTCGATGATTTTCTTCCGCGGCTGTGGCAAGCCCTCGAGCCCGACGACCAGTTATGGATTACGGCGGATCACGGCTGTGATCCGACGTATAAAGGGACCGATCATACCCGGGAAATGGTCCCGTGGCTCGCCTATGGCCCCCGCGTTAAACCCGCGGTGGGGCATTATCGTACCGGACTGGGCGATATCGGCGCCACCTTAGCCGCGTTATGGCGCGTACCGTCGACCTTTTCAGGACACGTGGCTTCAGAGCTCATCACCACAAATTAGGAGGCAAGAGCATGTCAAAGGGAGACAGGGTTCCTGGCGGAGAGGGCAAAATTCCGGAAGTGGCGAGCGTGGCCGGAGCTCCGCGGCTGCCCTTGCCACGGCAAGTGGCGTCGATCATCCGGTCCGACATTATTAATGGGCATTGGGAGACGGGCGACCGAATACCTTCCGAAGATGAATTGGCCAGGCAGTTTGCCGTCAGCCGGGCGACGGTTCGGGAAGCCATATCGTGGCTGACTTTGCAGGGATATTTAGTCAAGAAGCGCGGTGTCGGCACCTTCGTGGCCCAAGCTTCCGCCATTTCCGGCGGCCTGGAGTCGTTAATCAGTATTACCCAGTGGATTGAACGTCATGGCTATAAGGCGGGGACGAGTTTTGTTGACATGCGCCGAAGAGAACCCACGGCCAAAGAGCAGGAGGTGTTCTCGGCTTGGCGTCTGGATTCTGTCGTGGAAATTCAGCGTGTCCGTACAGCCAACGGGATCCCGGTATTATACTGTATAGATGTTTTGCCAGGGCAATTTGCTGCGGATAACCCGGAAGCTTTAGATGAATCGCTGTTTCAGTATTTGGAAGGACGCTGGGGGCAGGTAGTGATTTTTGCCAAAAGTGAAATTGACGTGGCGCAAGCAACCCGCCAGATGGCACAGCATTTGCAGATCGCTATGGGTACCCCGCTGTTGCGGTTAAGACAGGTCCATTGCAATCAGCAATCTACTCCTGTCCTCTGGTCGCAAGACCACTTTATCACCGACCGATTTCATTTTGAAGTGATGCGTCACAGGGAGTAAGGAGCAAGAAGGAACAGTGTATGACGCAATGAATCCTCTCCTTCTCAAGAAGAGGATGGTTGGGGCTTACCGTGATGATGGACGGTCCAGGCTACGGCCTTTGACCGTGACAAATGAAATCAGATGAATGCCGGAGCCGTTCATTCTGTGCCCACTGTCAAACCGGCCAGTGAACACGGGCGGATGATAGAATTCGCAAGCGGCCAGTCGTGATGCCCGATTATTCTCCCCACATCCCGAGCGCCGGAACTGTTGTGGCAACCGCCGTCTATGATCGGTGTCCATATTGCTGTAGGTCAAGACAAAAACATATTTTTGTTGATCGATATTTTGTCCACGAATTCATTTCCTCTATTTGGCCATGAAAAAGCTGGAACCTTACCGCCTTATCTTATCCAGTGATTATATCCGCTTAAGGTGAGGTAATATGTAATCGAGCTAGAAGATGTGATGACAAAGCCGTTATCTTCCGTCATGCGGATTTTTTGAAGGAGTCATTGATGAAAAATGGTACGGTGTCTTCGACGAAACCGAATAACAACAAAATGCCGTGGTGGTTAGGCATTGTTATTGTTGTGGTCGCGCTTAGTGCGTTAATGATTGGCTATCTCGGTATCGGAACAAAGCAACCCGGTGCCCCGGCACGGCGTGCTGG
>JAKADI010000327.1 GCA_021820675.1 Bacillota bacterium
GTCTGGATCCGCGAGAAAGTCGAGTCGGGTGCGACCGCGTGTTCCCGTTAGAGGAACGGATGGTTTGGTCACCGCAGCAGTCGAAGTCAGCATCTCCGAAGACCCGTTGCTTACGGGATCTAATGCACGCAAACGATCCCAGAGCCAGCGATAGGGTTTGGTATGTCCGTTTTCCCATCGGCTCACTGTGGCGAACGAGACCCCTAGTCTTTCGGCAAGTTCGGTCTGACTCAGGCCTAATCGAGCACGTAGACGACGAATCTCGTTCGGGTTCGGTTGTACATCATTCTCCATGGGCCATTCACACTTTCATTCCAGATATCGACATTATTACCGAATAGATGGATCCGGTCAATGGTATCGCATCTGTTATATGTCAAAATCATCTAATCCTTTCATGATCGTTTGATACCGGATGGTGCCAAAACCTTCCCTACTAGAAGAGCCTTGTATCCACTAAACTTCGATATGCATCTTGGAACGCACCGCGCTTATTTCAACTTTAAGTACCGGCGAATCTCGTGGCGAACGTATGCGTCGTCTCCTCTCGGTAATAACGGTAAAGCTCCCACCCCTACAGATTCAATACTTTGGTAGAACCGATGTTGCCGCCAACCAGAGATAAATCCACGTGGTAGCGGAAATAACACGATGGCTCGATTAACCATCCGCTCATAAGGCGGATATGAATCCTCACAATCGCATCGTGATATTGATGCATTCCGTTAATGGTATCGACGGGTGGAATGGGATCCCCGTTCCCATAATGAGCAATATAATCGTTATTCATCTCGAACCGATACTTGGCATCAAATATTAGCATGGGCCCAAGACCCGTCAGTTCCACCACATGATCCGGCTTCTGGGCGATTGTGGGTAGCCCGGAAAATTGCCGTTCATATCGAATGAACACGCTTTCACCATTCGGAAGTTGAACCTGCGCAGAGTTTTTGGACCCGGATGAGAGCACGATATCCATCGGATCTGCTGAAACGACCGGATAAACTTTAAGAGACCCCCTCGACTCCTCCACCACCATGCGTACGATGGTGAGATAACACCAATATTCATAGAGAAGATGAAGATCCTTAATGCCGACAAAGAACCTATCGCCGTTCGGAAACAATCCGCTCTGAAGAAGCCGGTGCCACGCAATGACTTGGCGGAGCGCTGGATGGGATTGGGCCAAAGGAGAAGAGGGCACACGTGGCTCTCCCATAACGCGTTCCATACCAATTTCAACTGATAGTCGCCGCGCTAGGACAGACACCTCCTGCATAATGCGATTGAGACGAACATTATTGTGCAGCGCTGGAGCTTCGGCCATCACCCGTTCTAACCGACGACGGATATAATACAACAATTGAAGAATGTACAGACGCTCAACAATCAGTGGATTCCAAACTCGGACTAACGACGTAATACGAGTATCACCAGTACGCGCATACGCACCTAAATCATGGCGCGTTGGCTTTTTTAGGAGATCGAGATACGTGCGCCGCTCTTCGAGGCTTAAACGAATTGGCAAAGTCTGCCACGCCTGCGTCGCGTCGCGTGCCAGTCGCTCCCAGATTGCTTCGAGGACAGAAAGCCAATAGCTCCACAAATCTATGGGCCCGTCCAATGTTGTGGCCATCCCTTCTAAGCCGTCACTGACCAACTTAGCGGTGAGACCCCGCACCTGATTTTCCAAGTCCCGAATCATTTCGCGATAGTCGGTTTCGTAGTCCATTTTGCGCGACTGAATATGGATACGCGCCCCGTCTTGTCGCACCCGGAACTCTGTCCAGCCTACTTGGCGAAACCGCATAGTTGTAGTAGCGATGTAAAGAGCTCCATGATGAACCCATGTGAGGTCTAGCGGGCAATAATTTTGCGTGACTTCCGTAGGCTTTAGAGCGCTCACCTGGAGGGTATATTGGAGGTCGTCAAAGAATCCCATATTGACCGTTGGTCGTTCCACATAGGCGCCACCGATTACAAATTCCTGTTGACTGGCAACATCGTCGCCTGCGACGCCATATCGAGGAACGGACAGGGGTCCTAGCAAGACCAACACCGTGTCTTGTATGACGATCCGCAACAACTCACCAGAATGAAGCATAGCCGTCCTTGGTGTAACTGGTCAGCAATTGCTCAATTTTCTCTATGGTCTTGGGAAACCGTCCCCAATTGCGGAATTCGCTCACAACACGTAGACGATCCACCCCGGACACACTATCCAATGCATTTCCCCGCAGGTTCGACAATACGCGTATGAGGGCATCTATATCGCGATTGGCTGCCGTTCCATGAAACTTAGGCAAAATCCGTTGCGCAATTTGCCGATCGACCAACGCTTCGAGTTGCTGGTCATCGTCCCGGCCGAGATCGAGTGCGAAGGCCATCCCGAGCATGACATAACAATGCATCTCTTGTGCCACGCGATGCGTAAACTGGCCTCGCGAACGATAAAGAGCGGGCCAAACGCCACGTATCATCTCCGAGACTTTCGGGGCTACGAGTTCACTTCCTTCCTTCCAAGACCATTGGAATTTAGTCGTGGCAAGGGATGCCCAATCTAGTGACCTCTCCACCACCAGCGCATCGGCGCTTAATATGTCAAATTCCATCACATTGGCCCGATCCAACACTCTTGGGGTAATCGACTGGACCGAGTCATCAAAATTCATGGTGGCGACTACACGGAGCCTCTCCGGCAAACGCAAATCCTCATTTTGCTCTTCCGATAGTCTCTTCAAAGAGGGAAGCGTGCCCCAGAATGAGCCTTGCGGACCACCGTCCATAGCGCTGATAAAGTCGGAAAAATAGTGCTCCACTTTGGCAACGTTAAACTCATCAAGGCACAACAAAGCATGAGATTGGGGTTGTCTTAAGAGGTCATCTAGTGCTCCGGCAACGCGCTGACGTGATAAGGGGCTAATAAACCCCAGGAGATCTGTCGGGTCTGCCCACGCGGGGCTCACCGCCACCATATAATAGGTCCATCCAAACAACGATGCAAGAATCCGTGTCAACGTCGTCTTCCCCGTGCCAGAGCGTCCCGAAAAGATCACGAAAGGCCGTGTCTCAAGCGCAAGTAACACATTGAGTAAGTCATCGGCGGAAATTTGATAGCCCATTTGGGTAATTGTTTGATGGGCTTTGAGTAGATCAAACGGCTCATTCCGATATGACCCACTCGACTCCATCGCCGCCGATGGTGAAGTAGACCGTTCTCTTGGTCGCTCCAAAGGTACGTCTGACGGCCACGGAAATTCCGGATCGCCCGTAAGCGATTGAAACGCTTCTTCACTAAATCCCCAGAGATACCCCTGCTTAACCTGTCCCGTACGATCAAACGGGCCATCAGCAATGTCCATGATCCGGATCCCCTCGGGGAATTTCTCCCGCCCATAGGGTTCTCGGAGCTCGTAATAATGAACGTTGGCTGCCCAGCCTTTGTCCTCCCATGCGCTATGAGAACCTGCGTAGGGATTGTCTCTTTGTTCTGCGGATCCCTCGGCAATGCCTATCGCTCGAATCGCTCCGTTGCTATAGTGAACCAATACGTCCCCCGGAAGGACTCCCGACACGCGCTCCCAGTGTCCAAGAGTAGCACCACTTTTGGTATGTAACGGCGCCCAAATGTATCCCCCGTCACGCTCTGATTCGTACGATTGTCCTTGGTTAACCCACCAATACGTGGCATGTGGGGGGGCGTCATCCGCGTTTTTGGGGTTTTGATAATTTTCGCCCTGCGTGCCATTCTCCCGCGGAACGTATTCTGGCACCCAGGAATCCCAGTGTTCATTTAGGGTAACTAGTTAGGTGCCCCCCCGAATGGTGTTGAATTGGGCGGGCGCGGTGGAGGTTACAAGGGCACGACCCAAAGGGATGGCATGGCCATCCCTTTGGGCGTATGGTGGGGAATC
>JAKADI010000328.1 GCA_021820675.1 Bacillota bacterium
AGGGATGATCCTGCCGCACAGTAGCTGGCCATGTCCGTGTAATCCGGTAAATGAGACCGGGGATCAGACCGCCTTTAACAACCAATGTGGTCACGCCGACAAGGAGGGTCACAAGGCTGAAGCGGGTCGTCGTCCAGACCATCAAGCTCAATAACAGGCCTTCGCCTGCCAAGAACCACACCGTATATTGCGTGTTACGCGACCAGAGCAGACCCAACGCCGAAAGAAAGAGAAAAAGTCCGAGATCGTTCATACTAAGAGACCTCCTACGACGAGATACCATGCAAGAACCCCGATTCCCGCCGCCACGGCTAAGTACCTGGGCAGTTGGAAATACCGCAACTTGGTAAATCGGCTCTCAAGCCACCCTACCCCCACTGCGGTCACCGCAATTTCTCCTATGCGCAATCCGAGATTGGCCCACATAGACGACAGCGCGGGTCCTAGAATTACCCATCCGAAAGCAGCAAGGACCGTGAACTTGAGGGTCATCGCCCATTGCGAGAGGGCCAGAAGTCGGCCGTCGTACTCTAAAAGGGTAGCTTCGTGCATCATGGTGAGTTCGAGATGCGTGTCTGGATTGTCGACGGGAAGCCTCCCCCATTCTGCTAACAACACCAAGAGCAGACTAAGACTCGCCAATGCCCAGGGAAAGAGGCTGCCTGGGGTCCGAGTGAGTCGAATGGCCAGGGGAGCAATCATTCCGTGTCCGCTGACCCGCCAAACGATGCCGAGTGCTGCAAAGAGAGCGGGTTCAATGCCCGTGCCCAGCGTGGTTATCCGACTGGCACCGAGACCGCCGAAGGTCCCGGCCGTATCAAGACCCGCCAGTCCACTCCAGAATCGCTCCAGTGCCAGCAAAAAAAATACTGTCAACACATTGTGCGGCCAATTAGCCGGCACCCTCCCCCCTAGCGGAATCGTAACCAACATGGTGAACAATGCGCCCATCGCAACACTGGGTGCCAACCGAAAGGCCCAGGAACTCCATTCCGGCACCGTCGTCTCTTTGTGCCAATTCTTAAAAATGACCCAATACATTTGCGATATAGAGGGACCTTGGCGCCCTTGAAGACGCGCTTTAACCGTCTGTGCGATCCCCCACATCAGCGGCGATAGGGCAAAAACCGTACCAATGCCCACAAATTGAACAACCCAGATCATCGGGGCACAACCTCCCGGAATTTAATGCAACATTGCCAGTAAAAGGCCCACCGTACCGAGTAGATACGCGAGATAAAGACGGACCGGACCGCGCTGGATGCGTGTGCTTAAATGCGAAGCGCGCCAAATAAGGTGGTAAACGGGCCGGTATAGATAACGCTCCCAGATAGCTATCGTGCCCCCGCGGTAGACCCTTTGACTGGGAAAGTCGGGTGCTGCAGCCCCGAGTGAGATGACTTGGCGGTGAGGCCGGTAAATGATCGCAAAGGTGGTCCGAATCGCCTTGGTAAAGGAGGCGGATGTATACTGCATCGAGGCGTTCGGCTCCCGGCCGCACGACCAACGCGGTACCATACGCACCTCCCACACGCGGCTAAATCCAGCAAAAATCACAACCGTTACGATAAGCACACCGGCAACGGCCAGGGTCTTGACCGGCAGGATCAATCCGGCCGAATGGAATCGGTACGCCGGGTCGATGCCGTTGAGAAGGTGAAGCAATGGCTGCGGCACGACTCCTAGGAGGAGTGTCAGTGCGGCTAGGCCCAGGACCGGCCACATCATACTGCCTGGTAATGGCTGGCGCACGCCCATTTGGCGGGGTTCGCCGAGAAACACAACCCCGGTGGCTTTCACGAAACACAGGCCCGCCAGAGCTCCGGTGAGTCCTAGGACGAGGGCGAGTCCCAAGGCGTACGCCGCAAGCGCACCTGCGCCATGCGTAACGAGATCCAAGAGACCTCGGAAGGTCAGCCATTCACTCACAAAACCATTGAAGGGCGGCAGTGCACTAATGGCCATAGAACCGGCCATGAACCCAAGAGCAATGCCCGGAATCGTACGGATCAACCCGCCGAGTTGATCCGTGTTAAGGGTGCCAGTATGCTGTTCCACCGCACCCACGGCCAAAAACAGCTGGCTCTTAAAAATCGCATGATTTAAGGTATGAAACAGAGATGCGACCAACCCAATTGCCACCCATGCGGGATGATGCCAATCAATGCCGACTCCCATGACACCCACGCCCAATAAGATAATGCCGATGTTTTCGATGCTGTGATACGCCAATAGTCGCTTCAAATCATGCTCCATGAGTGCGTAGAGGACACCCAACAGGCTCGAGATGGCCCCTACCGCCAATATCAAAAGCGGCCAAAACCGGGCGGTGTGTCCCAAGTCAAACAGCAAAAACTGGAGGATCCCGAAAATCCCCAGCTTGATCATGGCCCCTGACATGAGGCTGGAAACCGGAGCCGGGGCTGCGGGATGGGCTCGGGGGAGCCAGACGTGAAAGGGTATTACACCGCTTTTTATCCCAAACCCCGAGCCCAGCAAAGCAAAAATCACACTTTTTGTGGAAAGTGGAAGGGCAGCCGCATGCTGTGCCCACACGGAGAAATTGACGGAATGGAGAGCCGTCCCCATCAGCAGGAAGCCCGACAAAATCAACATCGCGCTGATTTGCGACATCACAAGGTAAATATAACCGGATTTGAGGACATCCGGTTCCGCATGATGAGTTGTGACCAGAAAGAACGAGGTGATAGTCATGCTTTCCCATCCCGTCATAAATACCCAAAGATTGCTCGCGAGCACCACGGTCATCATACTGAGAAGGAAAAGCGGGAACCAGAATTTGACGGACAGACTATGGTCATGGTAGCCCCAGCGGTACCATGAGGACATGGTTGCGACCCCTCCTAGCACCAACAGGAACCATGCACGCAGTGGCGTTATTCCTAGAACCCCCGACACAAGTGTTGACGTTCCATGCCACAGACCCTCACCCCCGAATGCGAGGATGGCCAGACTAAGCAATAAGTTGAACCTAAGAGACCAACGATCGTAGCGATAGGCCATCACCGCCAACAAGCCCAGCACGAATACTACCCACGTAAACATAGTTCTCCTTCTTAATGATGTGATGGAGGTGATGTAATAGAGCCATGATTGGCTACGAATCCTCATCCAATAACGAGTTCATTTGGGCCACCTGGTGCTCAAAAATCTGGCGCGCGACAACGAGCAATTCCCATATGAGCGGATCACGCACAGCATAATAGACCTTCGTGCCGTTTTTTCGCGTGTCGACTAGTTGACGCGCCGGTATTAAGGCAAGTTGGGGACACTGAGGATGCCTCGATGTCCAGCGCGGCTTGCAATTCTGAGACGGTCTTTTCCCCAGTGTTAAGGAGCTCAAGAATCGGTAATCGCACGGGATGTCCTAAAGCTTTAAATAGTTCAGCCTTGAACTCTTGCAGCGCTGCCACGACCCAACCTCCTATTCATGAAATCCTTTATACCTAAGTAGCAATAAGGTGGGGCTCATTACCACGTGTCTTAGATACCGCTTGAATTCTTAGTTCTACCCTGAAACAGCCCCAAATGGTGACCAGGGCACACCGATACCGTCCGGCATGAACGCCGCACGAGTGGTATTTTATGGCAGTGACGTCTGCCGAGGTGACCGGTTCGACGGGGACCTGGTATCCCCTAGCCGCCAGCTGGCGGACGTGGCGGTGCAGGCGCCTTGGGATGTCGTGGACCCTACGGCTTGATCATACGATGCACCGCTGCACATGTCCAGTCGGATTTTGGAGTCCGATGAGCTCTACGCCCCCGGTTTCATCCTCTATTGTGGTCGCGAGACCATGGGAGTCTCAAATGGGATCTTTATATTTTCGCGTGTGCCATTCGCAATTACCTGTCGTAAATTGTCCGGTCTCATTCCCAT
>JAKADI010000329.1 GCA_021820675.1 Bacillota bacterium
ATACATCATCGTGACTCGAATCTCGCCCTCATCGCCAACAAATCGGGTAAAGGTGTCATACGGCCGATAAAAAGACACGTTCATGTATAACTGCACGCTCCGCGGACCAGGGTAACTCAACGTTGCCCACATCGCGCCATCGACCCCGTCCTTCAGCGTCGCTCGGGCCATCACCTGACTTGGTACAGTTTTGAGCAGCAGCGCCGTGGCATGGATAGGGTAACAGCCTAAATCGTTGAGAGCCCCTCCATCATAGGCTTGGACCCAGCGGACATCATCCGGACGATTCAGCACGGTGTTGAAGGTTCCGTGAATTTCTTCCAGTGTTCCAATGGCGCCTTGCTCAATAAGTTCTTGTACACGCAGCCATTGGGGCTGAAACTGAAACGCATAGGCCTCCCATAATAAGGCATGAGTTTCTTGTGCTCGCTTTACAACGTCTAAGGTCTGGGTAAGCGAGCCGGTCAACGGTTTTTCACATAACACCGGTTTTCCCGTTGCCAAAGCCTTTACAGTCCACTCATGGTGGAGGTGATTGGGAAGAGGGATATAAATTGCATCAACCCGGTCGTCGTCTAAGACTGATTGATAGGTTCCACTCGCATGCTGAATCTGGTTGGCCTTTGCAAAAACTTCTGCGCGTTTAAGATCCCGGCTTCCAATGTGCCATGCCACGCCGTCTGGCATCGCATTCAAGGCTGGCAAAAAAGATCGCCCAACTATATTAGCTGTCCCTAAAATTCCCCAATGAATCATTCTCGCAAGTCTCCTTTAAACGTCACATGATTGTCTTGCCTAAGTCCCACATATGGATGGTGAAACGTCTTTATGAGCAACCCCGTGAATTCGGGGTGGTTCTGATGGCACGCTCGCGAGCTGTCACCGATCGGCTGGCATAATGAGCCAAGGCACTAGCAATCAACAAGATCGCCGCCAATGCAAGCCATGCCAGTGTAAAGTGTTTTGTTTGGTCAATCACCGTTCCCAAAACTGGGGGAAAAATAGCTGATCCCAAATAGATGATAGTGCCCACAAACCCCATGGCAAACCCTGCCTGTTGCGGTAATACGGACTCTGCTGCCCAAGTAAGCGAGAGGGCATTCCAACCAATTGTCCCCATGCCAATCAAAAACCAGATGGCCGCTATCCACACAAAGGGCGTGTAAGATGGCAACAAGACGATCATAGCAATCATAACGCATGCGAACAATCCAATGCCCCCAATCACCCGAGGGCGACTAAGCTGTAAGCGATCACTCAGTCGGCCAAAGAGAATTCGCCCCAATCCTCCTCCCAATTGGGCCAATGCTAAAGCTATCGCCGATTGTCCTAAGCCAAAATGACGATAGTCATGCAAATATTCGAGGGTAAAAGTGACGAGAAAATATTGGCCGGCAACCATGAGGAACGACACGGCCGCAGGCCATCTCAACGCACGCACAGACGATCGGTGCACCGGGGGAGGCAAAGAAGAATCGGCCACCGTGGGAATTACCCGGCTGAAGAGAATTCCCGTAAGGAGCAATTCTGCCGTAAACACCCAATATACCGGCGCTAATCCCGTACGGGTCACTATGAAGGGCAAAAGGATAGCTGCCAACGCGGCTCCGAGGGGAACACCGGTCTGGCGAATACCCATGGACATCCCTCGGTCACGACCTTGAAATGCGGAGAAAATCGCCTTACTGCCAGACATCGGTACCGCCGACAAACTGGCCCCCAACAACAAGAACACCACGAGTAGCATATCGTATCCCTTAACCATGGACAGGCCGTACGCCAACAAGGCCATCACCCATGTACTCCGGGACAAAAGGCGTTTAGGACCCCACTTGTCGGCTAAAATACCCATAAACACCATACTGGCCATAAGTCCCAGACTCATCGCCGAAGTGATAAAACCAATTTGCCGAAAGTTGAGCGCATATCTTCTGGCCAGAAAAAATCCCATAACGATGATCCCTTGTTGCACAAAGGTCATACCTGTTTGCGATAGAGTAGCCCAAAACAAATACCACCGAGGCTGTACCGTCATGGACCGGCCATGCCCAAATCCAGATCCTGGTTCTTCCATAAGTTTCCCCCCGTGACGGGATTTACCGCACATGACCGTTTGTTGAGCAGCGTACATTGTTGCGAACTGTCTGTGAGGACAGGAATGTATCAGGAGGGAAACACCGTGATTGAGCAATCATCAAATGGCAAGCGAGTCGTGGTCATGGGGGTTACCGGAACCATTCTCTTCGAGCTTTTGATGGCATCTGCGCCGATAATAGGAGCGCCGGTGCTCAACGTCGCCTTATGGGACGGTAGTTTATTAACCTTAAACCTCCGATTCGCCACTATTGTTGGATTCGGTTTGGAAATTCTCTTCGGAATTCTCTTGGCCTACGTATACCAAAACTGGGTTGTCTGGCGGTTGAAGGGTTCCTATTGGCAAAAAGGAACCGTCTTTGGCATCGTTTTATGGCTCCTATTAATGGTGTTTGGCCTTCCCTTATTTGATCGCGTCAGTCCTTTGGTCAATAATGGTCTCATGCTGGCTCCCGGTGTTTTCGCCAGACACTTTGGTGCGAAAACGGCTATTATTTTCCTGGTCGCTATGTGGGGATTTGGCCTGTCACTAAGCTATCTGAACGAAAATCCTACCAGGCTCCCCTACGGGTAACGACACAGGACATCCTTAAGAAAAGGGTCCGGTGGTTCATGGCTGGCGCACCTTCGGACCCCCAATCCTAGGCTTCATGGCAATCTTCATGATTCCTCTCAATAACGGGTACATCAAATTGTCCCTCAGTGGCGATGACGCGGGTCATGGTCCAAAAACGGAAGACCGGCCCATAATGAAGACTGCGCAAAAAATGTTCGGCTTCGATAACCGCCCCGCTGCGGACATCATGGGCCGCAAATAAGTATCCCCGAGCCGTACCGCTGTGCGCTGTCACCACACCCCACGCGCGGTTATGAGCCTGGTCGATAACCTTCTCCAATATGTGGTCATGGGGATTGCGCTCCCAGTGTACTTCCGCCGAAATCAGTCCAGCCTGCCCCAGCCCCGCCACATCATGAGCATACGCCGCTTCCCGTGCAATCTTGAGCGATTGGGTCAATCGGGCTTGTTGGGTCACGGAATAAGGCTGCCTGGACTGATGATGGAGCGTCGTATTAACCCGGCCATGTCCAATCAGACCCACGATGACCGCATGAGGAGCCCGAGGCCACTTTTCCAAAAGGATACCTTTCATCGGTTCAAAGACCACCATTTGGGGATACATGACGCCATCAGAGGGTTCAACTTGAGCGGCTAAGCGCGCAATGACTGAAGGCAACAACGTTCGATGATAAGCGGCGGCCACAGCACGAATGGACGCCACAATGTCCGCAGAGCTTGACGCCATACCCTTTCCGATGGGAATAACCGAAGATAAACTTAATGTTCCCCCGGGTTTTTTCAACGTACGGCACGCTAATGCGGCAGCCATTTCTGCCTTTTTACGGTGTCTAGGATACACTACTACTTCCTGATTCTCCCCCGGAATAAATTTGGCCCGGGTTCCCCACCGGATCGGTATTGTCACCAGAAACGGAGTCTCGTCGATAACCCCTTGAACAAGTTCGCCAAATGTTCCGGAAGAGAATCCCCAGCCGGCCTGCTTCATAGGGGCCCCCTCCTTGGCACTCTCCTTTATTGTATCACGCTTAGATAAACGAGTCAGGTTGCCAAGGCATGTCGTGGTTCTTCTGTGGGATTGTTGGCTTCAATTTGGCTGTGGCGAAACCCCCGAGAATCCGTAGGGATTTTTCGTAACGCGATCCCATCAGGAGTCATGGAGAACGGCTAATAGGAGCCTTTTTAATCCATTCATTTTACTCGGTTCGCAGAAAAAACCCCAACAG
>JAKADI010000330.1 GCA_021820675.1 Bacillota bacterium
AATCGGGGGTCGACGGGGTGATCTTTTTCACCGACACCAATCGGCGTCTTGAGCGCTTCGCGGAGCAGTGCAACTTGGCCAAAAATATCAGAATTGAAAAACAACGAGAAGGAAACCGGGGACCGGGCTTGGGCAGATATGAGGAGGAATCGGACGGTATGGCAGATTTAAAGCGAGAATATCGCGACTTGCATCAGCACCTGGATGAATTGGAAGGGCGTCAACTGTTGCGCCGGATCAAACGGCCTATTAATAAAGATACTGAACTTCATCCCTTGGTTCGGTGGCAATATCGCGGCGGTATCCCGGAACAAGACCGAACAGCGTGGTTGTTCGAAAACGTAGTTAATGCCCAGGGTCAGCACTTTGACATGCCTGTCGTCGTGGGTGCCTTGGCTGCAACGCCGGAGATTTATGCACTAGGACTTGGTTGCAGCCTGGAAGATATCGGGCGAATTTGGGAGGAGGCGCTGGGTAACGCAATTGCGCCCGTGACGGTGAATCAGGCGCATTGTCAAGAAATTGTATTGCGCCCACAGGAGGGAGGGGTATTTGACCGATTCCCGGTCCCCATTTCGACTCCCGGGTTTGACAATGCGCCGTATACGACGTGTTCGCACTGGATTACCAAGGACCCAGAAACGGGTATTCAGAACATCGGCAATTACCGCGGTCACATTAAATCACCTACGCGCATCGGGTGTTTTCCGAGTGGTCTCGGCCAGGATATTCAAATTCATTGGGAAAAGGCAAAACGATTGGGTAAGCCGTTAGAGGCAGCTTTAGTCGTTGGGGCTCCTCCGGTCGTTTCCTACGCCGCGGTTCAAAAGCTTCCTTACGGACTTGACGAAATCACCGTCGCCGGGGGGCTCTGTGGCCAACCGATTCCTGTGGTGCAGTGCAAAACCGTTGATTTAAAGGTTCCGGCTGATGCCGAAATTGTTTTTGAGGGATACCTCTCGACGAATTCCGTAGAGCCGGAAGGGCCCTTTGGCGAATCTCATGGCTATATGCACCCGCGTCAATTGAATCCTTTTATGGAATTGACGGCGGTTACGTATCGCCGTGATGCCGTCTGGACATCGTTTATCAGTCAAGTCACGCCGAGTGAGTCCAGTGTCATCAAAAAGGTGGGGTATGAGCCGCTGTTTTTTCGCCACTTGCGACATACCCTCAATATTCCCAGCGTGGTGCGAGTCGGGATGCACGAGGCTTTGACCAACCTGCGCAAGGTTCTCGTCATCCAGTTCCGTCGGCCAACCGGTTCCGATGTCTGGCGGGCTTTGCATGCGGCGAGTGTGTTTCACAAGGGGGTTGGCAAAATTGTGGTAGCCGTCGATGAAGATATCGATCCCCAAAATGGGGACGCGATCTTGTGGGCTATGTCCTACCGCATGAAACCGCATCAGGATGTCCAAATCGTGCGGGGAATGGAAAAAGGCCACGCACCACCGTTTTCCGGTGCGAGCGATTCCACCGATGTTGCTTCATGGCATGATCGACCCAATGAATCGGCCTTGTTAATTGACGCCACCCTCAAAGAGCCGTTCCCGCCCATTTCCCTTCCCAAGCAGGAATATATGGAGGGTGCGCGAAAAATTTGGGAGGAGTTGGAACTGCCCCGCTTGCGCCCGGAATCACCGTGGTATGGTTATTCACTGGGCCAATGGGACGAGGAACTCGCGCAAGAGGCGGACTTAGCCGTACAAGGAAAATATTATGACACCGGAGCGAAACTGAAAGAGCTACGCAAGCCCATATAAATCCCCGAAATACCCAATTCGTTGATAACAGGAGGCATGACGATGAAAGAGAAGACCACGTCTCGAACGGTCAAACCTTTTAAAGCAGTGACGGCGGCCGTAGTGGCATTTGGCTTGACTGGCGTGATGGCGGCTTGCGGCTCGACGACTTCGGCTGCCAAGGGACCGGCATCCACTAAAAAGGCGTTTGTGATTCCGGCTATCTTATCCGAGTCGGGTGGAGCCGCGTTTTTGGGCAAAGAGGAGGCCCAAGGTCTTAAGGCATTGGAAAAGGAAGTCAATGCGCAAGGCGGCATCCACGGTACCCCGGTGGAATTCAAGCTCTACGACAACGAAACTCAGCCATCGGTGGCTGTATCTTTGGCCAGTAGCCTGTTAAGCAAAAATTATCCGGTCATCTTAAACGGCAGCGTGGTGGCTACGGATGCGCCAGTTGATAAGCTGGCCAGCAGTAATGGACCCGTGATCTATGACCTTTCTCCAGGTGTCCATCCGGCGCCGCATAGTTGGATCTTTTCCAGCGGGGTTTCGACTCGCTCCCAAATGCAGGCCTATCTGCACTGGTTCAAAGCCAAGGGCTGGACCCGAATCGCGGCCATCACGTCAACCGACGCCAGCGGTCAGGATGGTTGGACGGAATTGCAACACGCATTGGCGTTACCTCAAAACAAGGGAAAGTTTAAACTTGTGGCTCACGAGACCTTTGATGACACGGCCGTTAGCGTGTCCACACAATTAGACCGCATCGCCCAAGCCAAGCCCCAGGTTATTGTAGCGTGGGCGACGGGTAGTCCTATTGAAGTGGTATTAAAAGATTTGCCGCAAAGTCCCGCCGCTAACATTCCGGTGGCGACAACCGACGGCAATCAGACGTACGCGGAAATGCATGCATGGGCTAGTTTTTTGCCGAAGCAACTATACTTTCCAGCTCCTCAACTATTTGCCATGAAATATTTGTCGGGAGCTGACCGTAAGGCTTCTCAAACGTTCGTGTCCGCTTTCAAAGGCACTGGAATCAAGCCCGACGTGGGGCAGATCTTGTCGTGGGATCCGGGTCTCATTGTCATTCATGCCCTTAAGCAGGTGGGTGTCAAGGCAACAGCAGCCCAAATTCGGCATGCCATGGATCGAACCGAAAACTTCTCAGGGGTCACTGGGAGGTATAATTTCAGCCCCGCAAATCATCGGGGGATTGGGACCAATGGCGTATGGATTTCCCGCTGGAGTGCGGCTCAAAACACCTGGATACCAGTGTCTGGACCTGGTGGCACGCCATTGCCATAGGCGTAGGGCTGCTCGCACCGGGTGGGGGCGCGTCACCTGACCGCCCTCCAGTCCGGTCCGGGATTTCGGAAGGAGGACGCCTCACATGTGGGAACTTGGAAATATCATCATCAATGGGCCTATTACCGGCAGCATTTATGTGCTTTTGGCCATTGGCTTCTCTCTGGTGTTCAGTGTGAGTGGCGTGCTCAATTTAGCCCAGGGGGCTTTTGTGACGTTAGGAGCGCTGGTGCTGTATACCTTACTGGTGGTGGCTCATTGGCCGCTCCCGTTGGCGTTGGTAGGTAGCGTGGTTCTTGTTGCGGGGGTGGCGGCTATGATGGAATGGTGGGTGATCCGCCCCGCCTTGGGCCACATTTCCCATACTAACCTTTTGATGCTGATGGGGGGCTTTTTGACTTTTTTTGAAGGCGCAGCATTTTTGATTTGGGGCAGCACACCTTATTCGCTCCCGCCGTTCAGCGGTCAACGCCCCTGGCATCTGGGGCAGCTGTTTATTCCGACGCAGGCGGTCTGGGTGGTAGGCAGTGCTGTGATCATCGTGATCGCGCTATGGTGGGGACTGACCCGTACTACCTGGGGCAAGGCACTCAGAGCGTGCGCCGCCAATCCCCAGGCTGCTAGGCTCATGGGAATTCCGGTCGATCGGCTGGTGTTAGTGACTTTTGCAGCTAGTGGAGCGTTAGGAGCGATTGCTGGAGCGATGTTCGTGCCGTTAACGTCGTTGGATTTCACGACGATGGCTAATTACACCAATGCGGGTCTGATTGCTGTCACCCTGGGAGGGCTGGGAAATTTTCTCGGGTCGATTATTGGGGGATTGAGTCTAGGTACAGCCGAACAACTGC
>JAKADI010000331.1 GCA_021820675.1 Bacillota bacterium
GGAGGTGTTGGTAGCACTGCCAGCATGTAATGTAAATACAGAAAAGGGCATAATGCCCTTTTCTGTATTTGACAGTCTAACAACACGCTCAAAACTACGAAATCCCGCGGTGTTCCATGTCCTTTTTGGCTTGATCTCGACGGTAATAGAAATCCTTCCAAATCAGTTTATAGACCCCTAAATATCGGGGAATCCGGTTCCATCCGGGAATCCATGGTGTTAAAGCCAGAATTAACCACACCGCAAATCCTAGACTTAACGCTAAGGCATCAGCGGCCGGAGAGTTTGCCACAAACGGCCATTGATAAATCCACGTGGGAATGGTCATCCACCATGCTGCAGGATAGCCCGGAACGGCTGCGTGAATAATACCCCACTGTTCGCCCAGCAGGTTTAAGGGTTTCGCCGCGTCGTGCATAGGTTTCCCTTGTAAAAAGAGCAAGTAATTTTGATTATTGAATCGCGTGACAACCTTCGGGTTACGCGTCAATGCTCCAGACATCAGTCCGCTTTTACCAAGTTGCAACGTCACATTCATCAATGTTGGGACCGGTCCATAATTACCGGAAGGCACGACCACCTTGCCGTTTACATATTGGCCATGTGTCAATGCCTTTACGTAATTGTTGGACCACAAAATCTGTTGCGCCCGTGATGCACTTTCGAAGCTCCGTAAGGCTGGAGTAATACTGGGGTTAATGTTGGCCGCCATGGTTAGAGGGCGAAGAATGAAGTCTTGTTCAGCGTTAATCGGGTGCCAAATTCCTGACAATTTCTGTAGGTCCGATTCCACGTACCCGGTTCCGTTGTTGTATGGTGGACCATAATTAGCAATATGTCCCTGCCCATTCAAATCACGAGTGGCTACCGTCTCAAATCCCACAGGATTTTTCGTAGCGTAGCTACGGATAGTCAGTGGAGGTTTTTCTGGAACCCCGAAGGCAAACGATAACACTAGGACCAACACCGTAATGACACCTAATGTCCCCAATAAGTGCTTCATGAAATCTTCAGGGACATATTGGTAGTCATGCACCATATCATCATTCGCACGTGTGGCCATATTATTCGCCCTCCTTTTTGGCAACGTTCGCATTACGTTCTGGATAAGGGGGTACGACACCTTTCATTCGGACGCGGACAAGATGGCCAAAAATAATTACCCCAAGAGTCAACGGCATCACAACCACATGTGTCCCATACATCTGTCCCGCATTCGGCAAGTTGACCCAGCCTAACCCGAGCGCATTCAGTCCATCTTTAGCCTGAACAGCATTCCACTGAGAATAGAAATCTCCATTTATCAAAAATCCTGTGAACGCAGTGGGAATAGCAATAAACAAGGCTAACGCTCCCAACAGCCATGTCTCGTGACGTCCTCCGCGCCAAGCGCCGGTAAAGAACACACGCCACAAATGCATCATCATAAAAAAGAAGAACGCTTGAACAGCCCAAAAGTGCGTGGCGGCTACAAACCGCATCGGCTCATTATATGACCAAGTAGCCGGACCATTGGCAGCCAATATGACTCCCGAAATAATCAACACCACAAAGCTGGACGCAGTTAAAGAACCTAGCATATACATAAAACCTTGCGCATATTCGGGCATCGTTTCTGGCAGCCATGTATCGACAGATAATACCGCAGCACTCGTTTTTCGCGCAAAGGTTGTCCAGTTTGCCATTTCTGAATTCCTCCTCCGTCTTTCCGCAAATCTCATCAGTGTCGTTTGTGGGGCCACAGCAATGCCACGACAAAGGTCAACAAGAAAAGGATTTCTACAATGTAGTTACCCGTTGCTGTCGTCATCAGACTCATCTCCTTTACCATAAACTCGCTAGGTGTTAAGATGTCCGAAACGTAGATCTGGTTATTCACACTCCAGAAAGATCCGTTAGCACAATGCTTTTTTGGTGGCGGTTTCAGTGTATAAAGAAGCAGTATATGACCATCACATGCAGAAGGTCCTACTTACATGGACCTGTCGATACGGATTAATTGGGTCATTTGGTCCCCTGCAATCATTCTAAGGAACTATGTAAGGGTGCTATCCCCATCGCAATCGGGCCGGAACCTCGGAAGTCTCTGGCCATGCGCGGAACCCAATCTTGTCATGCTGGCCGTAAATCCACCGTGCCGCAAATTGGTGCCTCATAGGGGAGTCTCAGACGGCAGACCAGATTCCCCGCCAGGTACTGTAGTCGCTCGCTGGCACCCTTCCTCCTACCCAGCCACAAACGCTTTTGGACATGGGTTTTGCCGGCTAACGGATCCGTCCGCTGGGAAGAGGTTTCCGTCTCAAGCAGGGTACCCTGCGAATATGAACAGCCTCGCCCAGTCCGACCAGATTCGTCGGACTGGGCGTTTTAGAGATCCTATTTCTGTAGATTAGTAAACTTTAGTTTTACACTCCATTCAGACAAACGTCGGCAGAGATTCACAACTGTTGAGAACATGATTCCTACAACTCATAATGCCCAATCATCACTCATTTCGTGCCAGTCTTTGTCGTATCGACGAAATATTTCCCTTCTCGTCGAAAGAATATTCAATTCCGCCACCAATGTGTGTAACCATTCCCTTAGTGTTTGCGTTACTGTATGTAGAAGAAGATGGAATTTCCTCATCCATTTATTGCAGACTTGGCAGGTGATTTGTCAATGCTTGAAAGTCGGACCAAAAAACATAAACCACATCCCCGGTTGAAATATTTTTGGTTTCTACCGTTGGTTGTTGCGGGAATAGCCGTTTATGACGTTTGGCCTAAAGCGACAGTGCTGGCAAGCCATAGTGCCCTGGCCAGTGTTGCCGTTCAAGGACACTTAACCAAAGCAGTAGCCACCGGGCGCAATGGCAAAAGCATTCGATTAATCGCGAAAAATGGACAATTATGGCCGGTTTCGACTATGAATGCCGGTACGGCCTACACTATTCATTTAACCGTAGCCGGCCCCTCGTGGTTGCCATTCGGTTCGCGTCATATATCCAAAACGATTGTCACTCCACAAGATCCTATTTTAGCAAACAGGGCGATTACGGTGGAGCCCAACCAAGCCTTCGACCTGTCTCTATCATCTCCCGCGTCTATCTTGCACATTGTTACGAACCAAAATAGCGCGACTATCCGTGCCAGTCGTCCGCAATTAATATATTCCATACACAGTCCCGGCAACGCCCCTGGGGAACGCGGCACGTTAACTGTTCAAACTCAAGCCCGGGCATGGGAGAGCGTATCTACACCCAAGACTTTGAGCTGGCGTACGCCGAATTGGCTCAAAGTCTCGGCTTCTCCGCATTCAACGGCTTCGATTGGGTTGCATCAACCCCTGGTCTTAACATTTAGCCATCCCGTTGCACGAACCCAAGTGACACCGATCTTAAGTCCACAAGTTAAGGGAAAATGGGTCTGGAAAAACTCAACGACTGAAGAGTTTATCCCACAACCTTCGGGTTGGGGATATGGCCCGGGCCAGGTTGTAAAGGTCACTATTCCTGGGGGAGTAAACGGATATCACAGTACCAAGGGCGCCTATTTTCCCAACACGATCACGTTGTCTTGGTCTACTGCTCCTGGCTCGACATTACGCCTTCAGGAATTATTAGCCAAGTTAGGATACCTGCCTTTGAAGTGGATTCCAAACTCTCCGGTTCCGGCCACGTTATCGTCCCAAATCACCGCCATGATGAATCCACCTGCGGGACAATTTCAGTGGGCGTATTCTAGTACACCGTCAGCCCTAAAATCATTGTGGTCCCCTAATCAGTATACGGTCATGGTAAAAGGGGCTGTCATGAATTTTGAGCGGGTTCACAATCTTCCTGTAGACGGAATTGCTGGCCCACAAGTATGGCACGCGTTGATTCAAGCGGATTTGACGAGTAAA
>JAKADI010000332.1 GCA_021820675.1 Bacillota bacterium
AGCCGTCTGTCGCACGGCGCAAGTAGCCGTTGAGACCATTAATTTGCAAGAGCATCACGGCACTCATCCTCGCATGGGGGCGGTGGATGTCATTCCCTTCATTCCCTTGCAGGATGCCACCATGGCGGATGCGATAAGGGCGGCTAAGGGTGTGGGACAACGTTTGGGGGAAGCACTCCAAATCCCTGTTTATTTGTACGATCAAGCGGCGACGACACCTGGCCGGAAAAATTTGGCTGATGTGCGCCGGGGGGAATTCGAAGGGCTGGCACACCGGATGGCTTTAGATCCCCCGGATTTCGGCCCCGTAATCCCTCATCCCACGGCAGGGGCCATAGCCGTTGGAGCGCGATGGCCATTAATTGCATTCAATGTTTTCTTAAATACAGATAATATGGATATTGCCAAAAGGGTGGCTCGCGCCGTAAGGGGATCAAGTGGAGGATTGGTTGGCGTTAAAGCGTTGGCCATGAATACTGCCAGCCAGGGTCAAGTGCAGGTCTCACTAAACTTAGTGGACTATCCCCGAACGCCTCTGCCTCGGGCTATAGAACTGATTCGACAAGAGGCCATGGGATTTGGGGTGAGCGTCTCGCGTACGGAATTGGTTGGATTGATGCCTGTGCAAGCTTTGCTAGACACAGCGCGTTACTATTTACAACAGCCGAACCTGCGGCTCGAGCAAGTATTAGAGTGGACCCTCATGGAAACGGCCGACGCAAAGCCTCCGTTGACCGAGCAAAAAGATTGAGTCCAATGGCGGGTTTGACGCCCTTCGGTGGTCATACACTCGGCTGATGAATTCTAGGGTAGAACGGAGATCGCGGCGATGATCTATGGGATAGGTGTGGATGCGACGGAGATTGAGCGGATTGCCAAGGCCCTGGACAATCCGCGGTTCCTGTCGCGCGTGTTTACGGCAGAAGAAGCACGAAGTGTCGGGGAGGGGCCGGATGGTATCAGGCGCTGGGCGGCGCGGTTTGCCGCTAAAGAGGCGTTGATCAAAGCATGTGGAGGCATTCACCACAGTCAGTGGACAGATATCGAGATTATCCGCCAAGTTCACCATGAACCCCTGGTTCGGGTCACTGGCGAGTTGGGGCGCTGGATACAAGAAAATAATTTGAAAATTTGGCTGTCATTTACCCATGAACGGCATTATGCCATTGCCATGGTAATCCTGGAAAAGGAACACGTATAAAACCCGTACGGTGTGATATCGGGATCG
This sequence comes from Bacillota bacterium, assembly GCA_021820675.1. Lineage (GTDB taxonomy): Bacteria > Bacillota > Sulfobacillia > Sulfobacillales > Sulfobacillaceae > Sulfobacillus. Next base: position 1,229 of record JAKADI010000332.1, read on the forward strand.
GGGTCATTTCAGAAGGGAGGAAGTGGGCGTTTTTCCCCGGCTTTTACAGCGGAGAATGATTGCGCTTACGAATTTTTCATGCAAACTACGGAGGTTTGGACGGTAGAGGAATCCCGCTTGCATGATCAAGAGGCCCAAGCTATGGGCGTTAACATTCTTTGGCTCATGGAGACGGCCGGATCCCGCGCGGCATATTATTTGTTACCCGAATTAACAGGTCCGGGCCTGGTCATCGTTGGCAAAGGCCACAATGGGGGAGATGCCCTGGTTTTGGCACGTCACCTGGCCCGATACCGGGAAATCTTGGTGATAATGCCGCTTGGGACGCCCGGTTTTCCTGGCGCCGCCGATCTGGTGAGGGCCGCTCAGGCTTATGGCGTGAAGATTGTTGAGGGCATAGAGCCTCCCGTGGAGTGGGGATATTACCGTTGGGTTATTGACGGCGTATTCGGAACCGGTTTTCACGGAATATTCGACACGGATTCGCCGTTGGGCCGTCTTTGGAATCAATTGGGAGACGATAACCGGCCGGTGTATGCTTTGGACATTTTATCGGGGCTTGATGCCAATAGCGGAGCTTGCGGCGTTGAGCCCGTGGATGCCACCAAAACCCTAACTTTTGGGGCAGCGAAATGGGGTCATTTTGGTTATCCGGGGGCGCGCCATACAGGGCAGTTGGTCGTCTTAGACATTGGATTACCGCACTTAGGGAAATCTTCGGGGCGATGGTTGGATCCCAGTTGGGCCAAATCCCAAATGCCGGTGCGCGATTTTTATGCTCATAAGTACCGCCGCGGTACCGTGGCGGTGATTGGCGGATCGGAGACGATGCCAGGAGCCCCGGTTCTCGCGGGACTCGCAGCATTAAAGGCGGGAGCCGGCCTCGTCGAACTTTTTGTGCCAACTCAAATCCTGCACCGAATTCAGGCACCTGCCCCTTTATTGGTGCGGGGTGTGGAGAACAGCGCCATGATGAGCGCCGAGGACAATGATCGACTCCAGCGGGCGGATGTCATTATCGTAGGACCCGGGCTAGGCCCTGGCGCTAGCCCGGGAATTTTGGCGAATTTAGTGAAAATCGGCAAGCCGTTAGTGATTGATGCGGATGGGTTACGTTTGTTAAACACGCTAGCCCTGGCAAAATTGCCTGCCGGTAGTGTCTTAACGCCGCATAGCGGGGAAATGGCCAGGATGCTAGGCATCACGGCCCAGGCGGTTGACGCCGACAGGCCGCGTGCTGTGAATCGGGCATTGGACCGTTTTGGGGCGATCACCGTTTTGAAGGGGGCGTTTTCACTGATTGCGGGAGGCCGTCAGATTTTCATTAATACCGCTAATACTCCGGCTTTGGCCACGGCCGGTTCGGGGGACGTACTGGCGGGAATTATTGCCGCGTTATTGGCGGGAAATGCGTCCGGGGATGGGGTTGATACGGTTGCGTTAGGTACGTACCTTCATGGGTGGGCAGGAATTCATTCCGAAAGACGGAACGGTCCCAGCGTTATCGCGACGGATATTATTGCCGCCATGGGCCAATCCTGGCAGACGATTTCTCACGAAGAACCTCCGCCATCATTACCCGTAAGTCTTTGAATCACGGTGTTGTCACACATGAATATTGAGAGGCAGGCATAAGATTATGAGGCCGACAGTGGCGACAATTCATTTAGACCGGCTCTATGAAAATGTGCAGTGGATACGCAGACAACTGAATCCTCGTGTGAACATGATGGCGGTGGTCAAAGCGAATGGATATGGTCACGGTGCAGGTCCCGTGGCGCATAGCGCATTAGCAGCAGGGGCACAATCCTTGGGAGTGGCATTCGTCGAAGAAGGAATTCAGTTAAGAGGACTGGGGATTTCAGCTCCCATTTTAGTGTTGGGCCAGATTCCCCAAGAGCAAATAGCGGACGCCATTGAACATGATTTAGACATTGTGGTGTGTGATCCCCTGACATTTGACTATGCCGTTCAACAAGGGCACCTATGGAATAAGCCCGTGAGGATGCATTTAAAAATTGACACGGGAATGGGGCGCATCGGAGTCGTGGCGGATCGCTTCGATCGGCAATGGGTGGACCGTTTAAGGAATTCTTCCATAATTTTTCAAGGGATTATGACCCATTTTGCCAACGCGGATGGTGATGACATGAGCGCGACCACCGAGCAGGTACGGCGATTCTTGGATGTGATGGAGATGTGCCGGCAAAACGGTGTGGAACCTCGGTGGGTGCATGGAGCCAATTCCGCTGCCGCGCTGAGGATGCCAGGGACCCAATTTAACTTGGTCCGTGTTGGGATTGCCATGTACGGACTGCAAGCATATGGCCAGATGCCGCAAAATTTACGTCCTGTGTTGGAATTAACATCCCAAATACTATTCCTAAAGGAAGTGGGAAAGGGTTTTAAGATCGGTTATGGCAGTACGTATGTGACATCAAAACCGATGAAGATTGCAACGATTCCGATTGGTTACGCCGATGGCTACCGCCGCGGATTGTCGAATCGGGCATCGGTCTTGATTCGGGGCTGCAAATATCCGGTGGTCGGGTCCATTTCCATGGACCAAATGACTGTGGCTCTTGGGATCGATGATCCTGTCGCTGTGGGTGACGCGGTTGTCTTAATAGGGCAACAAGATGACGACGCGATTTCG
>JAKADI010000333.1 GCA_021820675.1 Bacillota bacterium
GCTTCAGGCCGCTGACACGAACGGTGTCGACAAACCCATTCGCGTGGGCACCGCTGGGGCCCCTCCGCCGGCTGCTATCATCGAACGGATGGAAGCCCTGGGATTTCAGGTTTTGCATGTCTATGGATTGACCGAAGTGTCTCCGTTTATTACGGTATCGGAATGGATCCCGGAAGAGAAGAAAGACCCAGTGGAGCGCCGGGCGCAGCGGTCGGCGCGGCAAGGCGTGGCCCAAATTCTTGCGGGGGACATCCGCGTGGTACGGCCAGATGGCCGCGATGTGCTGGAAAATGGCCAAGACATGGGCGAAATCATTTGCCGGGGCAATGTGGTCATGAAAGGCTACTACCAGCAGCCCGAGGACACCGCAAACGCGATTCGGGATGGCTGGTTTCATACCGGGGATTTAGCCGTCGTTCACGACGATCATTATATTGAAATCCGCGACCGGGAAAAAGATGTCATCATTTCGGGAGGGGAAAATATTTCGTCGGTGGAAGTCGAGTCCGTGCTGTTCCGCCACCCGTCGGTCGGGGATGCGGCGGTGATTGGCGTGCCTCATCAAAAATGGGGCGAGACGGTCAAGGCCATTGTGGTGGCAAAACCCGGATTAAATCCGACGGAAGCCGAGATCATAGCTTTCTGCCGCGATAACCTGGCCCATTTTAAGGCCCCAACCTCCGTGGACTTTGTCAAGGAATTGCCGCGCACGGCCAGTGGGAAAGTGCAAAAGTTTGTCTTGCGCGAATCGTACTGGGCGGGACGGGATAGACGCGTCAATTAGTTCCCCAATCCGAACCGGGACGTGAGATCGTGAGATGCCCCAGGGTTCTTTCGTGTTACGTATGGCAAGAAAAAGGCATGGGGCACTCGTGACATCAAACCGGTTGTCAAATGGTTGTTCTCTTCGAGAAGGCATTCGCACCTGCTGCACCCGGGAGAGCCTTACGCGGCGCGTTTGGTTAGGATGCCGATTAGCACCAGGGGGACCAATGGAGTCCAGGCCATGTGGTGCAGGGGGACCGCCAATGCCATGACGGCGCCCGCGGCACTAACCGCTACCAAATGATAGTTGTCCGGTGCGGCCTTTGTTATGGCGCTGGTGATGACAGCGGTGCCTTCGCCCAGGGCCCAGGCCGCAATTAATGACGTGGTCAACACCAGATGGCCAAAGCTGAAAGGGGTCCCTAAAGGGAGCAGCAGCCATAACCCTACGGTCAATATCCATACGGTGAAGACCGGCAAAATGCTGCTGCGAACAAATTGTGTCACGAGCGATTGCGGCAAAAATTGACTGACGAAGGGGTTGGAGACGTCTTCAATAAAAAAGGCCGACAAATTTCCTTGGCGGAAGCGATAGGCTAAAAACAGCCAAAATAGCCAGGCCCAATGTCCCGCGTGTGGGCTGGTTAGCATGAGGGCTGAACGAAACAACAGCGCCAGTTCCAAAAGCATGAAGGCGGTGCGGGGGCGGCGGATCAGTGTGAGAGCAAAGCGGGCCCATTCCAGGTAAGGCTCGGGCCATAGAGGGAGGCGTCCGTGGACGCGCGCTCCCGCAAGCCGTCTTTGGACCTCAATTTGCCGCACAAGTTCACGATTCGGCCAGTAGAGGGTTCCCAGTCCCTGGATGTCGGCATAGAGAAGGCTTGCTTCCTGGACACTCAAGAGGTTGATGAAGCCGGACAGGGTGAAAGCGAGAATCCAAGAGAGCGCAAGTCCGGCGCCGAGGCGGACCAAGGCCAGATGTCCAGGCTCTACGCCTTGCGCCATGAAGATCCAAGGAAGAGGAAAGACTAAAGCGGAGATCAGCAAAACGGTGAGAACTCCTGCCCAAAAGCCACGGTAAGGCTTTAAGCGGCGGGAAAACCGGAGGCTGGCACTGACCCAGCCCCAAGTTCTGGCCAGGGCGATCCATAAAGTCCAGGCGGCTGTAAAAGCCGCGATATGGGAGAGGTGCAAGAACGCCGCGGCGAGACTTGCGACGACAACAGTGATTCCCACAGCTCGAAGCTGCTGCGGGATAAAATAAAAGGGCATCAGGACACGCGAAGACAATGGCGATGGGGCCACCCATTCCAAGTCACCATGAGCCAAAGAAAACGGTGAACGCAGGGAGGATGCCGTAATCACGGCGATAGCCACAATGACGGCCAAATATGGCATGTGTTCAATATCCGGAACGGGGAACGGATGCCCAGCCCGGGATGCCATGGTGAGAACCATGGAAAAACTGACTCCGACCCACAAGATCGCGATCGCTATCATGTAAACGATGTAAAGACGAGAAAAAATGTCCCGGTCTTTGACGTTAATGCCGACACTGCGTAACCAGTAGAGACTTTGCGATTGCCATCGCCTCGCGTGAATGGTGGCAATTATCTTCCAGGCCTGGGGCGGTCGGGTGGATGGGGGATTTTGACGGGTCATAGGAGTCCTCCCGTAGGGTGGCCCGGCTGGTTCGACAAAAGACGGTAGGGCAAGGTGGAGAGATTTCCCGGATATTGGTGCATCACTTGCTCCCACGGCCAGTCAAGAATCAACTGCCCTTGGTTTAAAAATACCAGGTGATCCGGGTTCACAGTCTCAGGCAGCACATGGGTGGTTACCACAACACTCATGCCCTCATCACAGAGTTGACGCAGTCTTTGGGCCAATTGATCTTGTGCAGCGGGATCCAAGGGACCAAATGGTTCATCGAGCAATAGCAGTGAGGGATTCGCCAACAATGAGAGCAGTAAAGCCAGTTTGTATTGCATGCCCCGGGAATAGCTGGCGGGATAGACTTTGGTGTGTTGATCCAGCGAAAAAGCGTGAAACAAGTCCATTGCGCGAGATGACCAATTCGCGATGCGGTGCATGGCCGCAATCATTTGGGCATGCTCCCATGCGGTTAACTCCGCATAAAATGTCGGCGTGTCAGGAACAAATTTGATTCGGGATCGCAGCTGTCTTTCGTGTAACAACGCGTCGTATCCATCGATCGTGATCAATCCCGCACTGGGTCTCATCCATAAGGCCAAGCAGCGAAGTAAAGACGATTTGCCGGCTCCATTCTCTCCCAGCACGACCCAGTATTGTCCAACGGGGATTTCGAGAGAGACACCTTGTAAGGCCTGGTAACTGCCAAAATGAACGGATAAGTTGTGAAGCTCTGCGCGCAGCACACAAACCCTCCTGTCCCGATCAAAGAATCTGCCCAGTTGACGCATCGTGGGCAGGGGTTAGCCTGGCATTCTTTTCTATCATAGCAAGAGAAGGGAGCAAAACTTGGACTGTTCTCCGGTTTGGAAAAAGAATATTTGCGGAAGCCATGGCTCATGGCACCCGTCTTTCCGAAGGCCATCATCGCAAACCGCCCTTGGCATTCGCGTGTGCCGACGCCAAATATCAGCCTACATCCCATGAACATGGGATCAAGAGATAGCAGGCCTGCAATATAGGCAGAGTCTTCATTTTCTGCCAACGATACTACAAACCCCAATAGCCAAGAACATTTCCCTCACTAGATCGACAGCATCTGCTTCGCAAACACGACAAAAACGCCGGCGGTCCACCCGTGAAAAGGGGTATTGGAGGACCGTTCCCGGGGGACCTCTTCGGTTCCCGTTTCCCCGTGGTATTTCTCATAGAGTTTGTCGGTTTGCTGATATCGACGGAGAACTAACTGGGTATAACGCTGGGCTATTGTTGCGGCATGGCCGTGATAACCATAATTGTTCAAACTTTCTGCTGTTATTAGTTGAAGAGGTGCCCACACTATGGGAGCTCCCCATTGGACGAACGGCAAGGAAGCATGTGGACTCGGATAGATACGATCCGTGGCCACGAGACCAAATGGACGCTCGAAAGCCTTCAATTGTGGAACTAGCATGGCCGCTTGA
>JAKADI010000334.1 GCA_021820675.1 Bacillota bacterium
CAGTAATGACTCAGCCCAAGGGAGAGGAACACCCCAATACCCGGCCACTTCCAGTAAGGCCAGTGCATCCGGGTAGGACAATCCCCCGGGTTCGACCGTCAGAAATCCACTATCCGCTAACAATCTCCAGATAGTCCCGGCGAAATTTCCTCCATCAGCGTCTTGGCGCACCGTACTTGTCATATGGTCTTTCATCAGCCGGGTGGCGGTATCCCGGATCATGCTGCGCAATTCGTTGTCTGCCGTCATCGTGTTCCCAACCCCCTTGCAATAATGCTCTGAAGAATCTCGTTAGTGCCCCCGCGAATGGTAAAACCTGGGCCATCCAAGAGACTGTCCCCAACCAGACGGCTAAGGTCGTCTTGGCTGCATCCCGGGATGCCTGGAAGAATGCGCTGCGCGACTTCCGTGATTTCTCTCTCCAGCTTTGTGCCCATGTCCTTAACCACCGCCGCTTCCACCACGGGTTGGCCGCCTTGGCTCAAGATGACGGCGATGGCCAAGGACAGTTCCCGAACGGTTGTCAATTCACTGACTAAAGGCATGACCTCGCGAATAAATGCCGTATGGTCATAGGAACGGGTGTAGTCGCTCAAAGAACGCAACAGCGGCAAAGTACTTAAAAAGCGTTCGGGACCACTCCTTTCGTATGCCAGTTCTTCTGTGACCTGGGTCCACCCGTCGCCCACCGCTCCTAATATCGACTCTGGTCCAATATAAACATCGTGAAAAAAGACTTCATTAAAGTGGTGTTCACCGTTTAAGATTTGGATGGGGCGGATATCCACCGCCGGGTCAGCCAAATCAACGATCACGTTGGTCAGCCCCTGGTGACGATCGCCGCCCACGGCCCCACCGGTTCGCACTAGGGTCATCATGTAATGACTTCGGTGAGCCCCGCTCGTCCATATTTTTTGCCCGGAAAGCCGGTATCCTCTGCCATCTGGAACCATTTTTGATTGAATAGCCGCCAGATCCGATCCAGCCCCAGGTTCACTCATCCCAATGGCCCAATAGGATTCGCCTTGCGCAATCTTAGGCAGGTGCTCGTGCTTTTGTTCTTCAGTTCCATAGCGCAGGATTAATGGGCCCATTTGCCGGTCGGCGACCCAGTGAAGGGATACGGGAGCCGAGGCGGACAACAGCTCTTCCAAAACCACATAACGCTCCAATTCAGATCGTTCATGCCCACCGTACTGACGGGGCCAGGTCATGCCAATGTACCCTTGCTGCCCCAGCTTCCTGCTGAAATCTGCCGAATACATCCCCAGCCAGGCATCGACCTGGGCGCGAGGCGCAGGGTTCTCCCGCTCTAGGAATTCCCGGACTTCCTGCCGCAGTACTCGTGCAGCGTGAGATAAGCGTGCCGCTTCAAAAGTAAACATCGCAGTCCCCTCCTTACTTTCGCGTTATTCTCTTTGTGTCCTCAGATCTACTTCCCGTGGTAACGGGGTATGCGCTTTTCCCGAAACGCCTGCAGCGCTTCCTGGGAATCCTCAGTCGATTGAATCACCGCCATGTGTGAGGAAATCAGGTCGAGCGCCGTTCGCAAATCGACATGGCGGCTTTGGTACACCGCCCGTTTAATCATCTGGACAGCGAGGGGCGGCATATTGGCAATCTTGCGGGCAAGGGCATAGGTAAAGTCCCTAAGCTCATCGTCTGCTACAACGTGATTGACCAGGCCAATAGCCTCCGCCCTCTCGCCGCTAATAAAGTCTGCAGTCCACAACAGTTCCAGGGCCTTGGCCGTTCCCACCAAGCGCGGCAAGAAATAAGCTCCTCCGTCCCCAGGAACCAAACCCATTCGCGCATAGGCCTCAGACAAGCGAGCCGACTTCGCGGCTATGCGCAAGTCGCACATGAGAGCCATATCGAGCCCGGCTCCCACCGCGGTTCCGTTAATCATGGCGATGATGGGCTTGTCGAGGCTTTCCAGAAGGAGCGGAATTCGGTGAATGTGTTGCCACAACAGGTTTTTTCGCTCGAGTGCACTAGCGCTCTTCTCCAAAATCTCCACTTCCGCCCCGCTGCAAAATCCTTTGCCGGCTCCGGTCACCACAATGACCCTAACCTCGGGATCTGAACGCAAGTCTTCCAATGCCTTTACCCAAGCGTCAATCATTTCCACCGTAAAGGCATTGGAGTGATGGGGGCGGTTTAACACAATGGTGCCGATTTGTGCTTCCTGTTCAATGAGGATACTGGCTTCCCTTGAATCGGTTCCGGCAGTGCTCATAAGAAGACCTCCTTTTCGACCCTACACCATATCGCGGCCTCACGTCTGAGCGCGTATAGACCAAAGATCGGCAACACTCGCCCCGCGATTTTTCCCAAGTCCAGTGATTCCCCAACCAAAGCGACAGAGCTAGCAGACAATCGGTGTGGCATAAACCACATCTTCTGTGGGGCTAAGCACCGGGCATTCCCCTGCCTGCCATTACGGATAGGAAATTCTCTGATTTCCTTTACCCGCCGGTTCTCCCAGTTTTTTTGACAGGTCAGCACTTTCTTCAAGCAGCATATGTTTAATGGCCGCGATATCCGCATCTTCCGCCCGTGCCGTCGGAATCAACAGGGATAAGGCGGCCGCTACGCCGCCGCTCGGGTCATAAACCGGAACGCTGAAGGCTTGGACGCCTTTAATCCGTTCTCCATAGCTATGAGCATAGCCGCTTTCCCGGATGCGACGGATGTCCTGCCACAACTGTTGACGATCCGTCGGGGTCATGTCCGTGAGTTTGACCAAAGGGGTCCTTTGCAAATACCGATCGATGGCCCTATCTGACAGACCCGCCAGCAGAACTTTGGCTGTAGCCCCGGCATACAAGGGCGATCGGTGTCCCACCGGCATATTCACTTGCAACGGCTGCGTACACGGTAAAGACGCAATACACAACCGTTCGTCCCCGCTCCGGACATTGAGATAAACCGCCTCCCCGAACCGCGACCAAATCGCCTCCATAACAGGCTGGGAAAAGCGGGCTAACGAATTGGAGCGAAGCGCCACAGACCCCAGGCGCAAGAGCTTGGGCGAAAGGGCATATCGCCCGCTTTCGGCGTCGTATTCCAAATACTCTAAGGTGAGAAACGTTTTCAAAGCACGAAAAACCGTGGTTTTGGGCATCTTGGTCTGCTCCACGATTTCCTTTAAAGTCAACGTGTCGGCCTCCGCGAAACATTCGAGCACCCCCATGGCCCGAAACAATGAGCTAAGAATTTTCTTTCCGTCCCCAGGCGCCAGCGTTTGTGCCAATCCCATACCCTCCTCTCGTGGTGCCCTTTTTGGTGCCAGTCCTTTATCTCCTTGTTGTTCTCTCCCCATCAGGCCCCTGTGCCCTCTGGCAACCGGCGCGTAACCGCTTCTTGTCATAACACCCCCGATTTGCGCAGGTTTTCAATCTCCTCGGGTTGATAACCCAGATTCATGAGCACGTGATCAGTATCGGCCCCCAATAACGGCGGTGCACCCTGAATGGCCGTCTCCCCCGCGGAAAAGTGGACGGGAAAGCCAATTTGGGGTAATTTTCCCGCTTTGGGATGCTCGACCTCTTGCACTATGCCTAAAGCTTGGGTATGCGGATCTTGGTAAATATCCTGAAGTGTGGCAATAGGACCGGATGGGACCCCGGCTTGGTCCAGGTCCGCACACCACTCCTGGGTGGTCCGGGATGAAAAAGCCCGGTCTAATTCCTGGGCTAATTCGACGCGGTGGGACACGCGCTGCGCATTTGTCGTAAAGCGGGTGTCGCTTCCCAAATCCTCCCGGCCTATCACGCGGCATAGCTTTCGAAAAAGATTGTCGTTGCCGCAGGCCACCACCAAATAGCCGTCTGACGAAGAGAAAGCCTGATAAGGGGCTAAATTGGGATGCTG
>JAKADI010000335.1 GCA_021820675.1 Bacillota bacterium
GGGTTATGGAGAGTTTCCTGAAAATCGTAGTCAGAGTCAATAGCAAATTGGTTCAGATGAGGAGCGCGCATCACAATCGGATTGCCTAGAAACGTATCAACAAGAACCGTGAGGTGAGGATGATGGGAAAGGTAGCGAATGATGGCATGGGAAGAATGGAATGGATCGACCGGATAAATCTTTCCAACCCACGCGGTATCAATGACACGTCCATCGGGATGCCCGAGAGCCTTCGTCTGGAGAGACAGCACGGTTCCCACATCGCCCGCAGTAAAAACTAGAACGGCCATAACCCAAATCAGGTATTTGGTAAAGTCTGTATAATTTTTTGTGATTTTAGATATACCAAAGGCACACAACAGAATCCCATTCGGAATGAAACTTATATAAAACCGGTCCCATGGAGCGAGGCTTCCCTTGTAGACAAATACTAACTCCAAGGTCACAGCCCCAAGAGTTCCCGCTAGTAAAATAGCAGCACGCGGATCACGTTTGGTTCCAAATAAAAAGAACGCCGTCAGAGGGATACCGAGAAGAATAGGCCAAAAGAGAAAGGTGAAGTGACCCACGTATAGGAGCGTTCCCAGCACATGATGCATGGCCAACGTTGTGCCGCGCGTTACGTATGTACCCGTCGAGGTTTGGGCCAAATTCCCGTAGGATGATTCTAAGAAATAGAGTGGATTTTTCATTATCATCCAGCTAAAATACATCCACAAACCGCCTGCGTAAACAATCGGGGCCCCCAGGATAACGGCCGCCCCCATCCAGTGGGACGGTTTTACGCGGCCCAACAATCCGATAATTAACCCGATAATCATAAACGCCCCAAAGGGCACTGCCCCGTAACGCATTCCAAATCCTATGGCAATCCAAAAAGCGCCCGCGCTCAGTCGTCTCAGAGAATTAGTGGTCAGATAATCTAAAACACCGCTAAAACTGGCCAACGTGCAGGATACGAACATCAAGTCAGACATACCATTAGCTGCATAGAGAGCGATTAATGGATTAAACGCGTACACGACAGCGGTCAGTATAACTGCAAACCTAGGGACTCGTAAATTATTCAATATTCTCATAAGCGCCAGGACACCTATCGTTCCAAAAATCGCAGAAACGATATCTCCAGCAAATGCTTTGCTGACTAGCGCTGGCCAAAATGAATATAGGGATACGAAAGGCAGTTCGAATATACTAGGTAAAGGATTCCACACAAAGCCAATAGCTCCTAAATGGGCATTCCGTCCGAAAATCACGTAATAGGCATTGGCAACGCGGGATGCAGAATCTCCTGAATAATAGTGTACGTGGAATGTCAAATAAGCACCAAGTCCAATGTATAATAGCAATGTACCGATTGCCATGATGCTCCGTTCATTCAACCGGGATTTCCTCAGGCCAGAGCCTTCGCTTTCTGGACTAGGGGACGACGAAGTATTTTTCCTTTGAAGCGATTTCGGCATAGTGCTCATATCTTTCTCCCGTGTAATTTAATCAGATCAGTAGTGCAACTTTCGACATTGTCACATGACACAGAGAGGCGTTTTACGTTCGCCTTAAGTTAATCACTCTAGCATTCTGGTCAATCCGACCTTGAAGTTTCATTCGTTGCATTCGTAGTCGCCAAACCATGATTAATGCTTCAAGCGCTATTTTCCAGGACATTTTTGATTTTCCGTGTATCCGTTCTCGAAAGGTTATAGGGACTTCAGTCACGCAAGCACCAGCCAACATTGCAAAATAATTCATTTCTATCTGAAAACCATATCCAGTAGACCTAACAGCCTCTAGCGGAAGATTTCGCAGTAAGTCCCGATCCCATAATTTAAACCCTCCGGTCATATCGTTTACTGAGCACTGGAGTAGGAAGCTACTGTATAACGATCCTGCTCTTGACAGCCAGCGTCGCATCCGTGCCCAGTTTACCGTCTGTCCACCATCAACATAACGCGACCCAACAACAAGGTCATACCCTGTAGAACCCACGGCAACCATCTTGAAAAGGTCATCAACATTGTGAGAGCCATCAGCATCCATCTGAGCAATCCATCTGATAGAAGGGTTTGTCATAAGATAATGGAATCCTGTAAGATAAGCTGTTGCCAATCCAAGCTTATGATCTCGTGCCAATAAAAAAACGCGGCTAGGTTCGCGATTTTCCCATTCTTTAATACACTCCTGGGTCCCATCGGTAGATCCGTCATCAATAAAAATGACGTAAAGTGATTCCCTGCTCAATAGCCCATTCAATAATGGGTCAATATTCTCGACTTCGTTATAAGTCGGAATGACCACTCCTATCACATTCGTCTCGGGACCTATGGATCCGTTCACCACCATGGGTGATCTTGCCGTCGGGCGACCATTCACTCCCTACTCCCCCCTCGACGCTTTCGTACCTGCTACGGTACCAAAGCGTCGAGGACATAACAGTACCAGTGGCTGTCGCAATTCTAGTATCGCCGGCGGTTCAAACCGTTCCTTCGTTGGACTAGTCCGATTGCCTTACCAAGTTGGACAAGGCTGGTCTAGATTGTGAGCTCTCCGCTCTCCCCGATGCAAAGGCGTTTTATCTTTATACGGTGCTCCGAAAAGTTTACATGTTAAACGCAGCATAGCTGATCGAGACAAATATTGGGATATGCCATGAGACTTTAAATCTAGGCGGCTTACGGTATATTTTTCTTGTCATTGACCAACACATTACTATAACAAGGAGCAAAAACAATGGGATGCGACATTTGCGGATTGGAAGTTGTTGGACCTGCTAGAAGAAGGTCATGGCAGGGACAATTGCCAGATATCCATTCGTGGCACAATGTCCGGCTTTCCGCAGTTGCGGGTCACGGACTTCGACTTGATGCGTTGCTGTGTCCAAAGTGCTTCCAAAAATTGAATGCGGATCATCCAAGAGAGTATGCAGCACAAGTATGACTTGTTGCTCGGGGACCGAGTCGTACATTCACCATAGCCTTCACTCGGTCCCCACAACCTGCAAAGAGAGTCATGTTACCTTTCTCTTGTCTACCTCCGCTCATGATACCCGGCCCACTCATGACATGGTGCTTGGATTCCGATGGTCTTGCGCAGGGTAGAGCCATGAAGTCAGTACGAGTTAGTACTTGGCGCAACACATCAGAATGAGACATTTCCTGAGACTGTCTCACCTTGCCCGAGCCTTTACACTCAAGGAGTTATTCTAATGCATTAGCTGAGCAGAGAGGGCGAGTCCGCATGTCCCGAAAAGCATATGAAAAAGATGAGGCAGCCATCCCTGCGCTGACACCCATGGAGCTCGAAGCCATTCAACTTGCCGCTCAGGGACACAAGGCGGCTGCAATAGGCCAGATGATGCATACATCCCCGAGTAGTGCCACGCGCTACGTCCACCGGGGATTGAACAAGCTCCTAGCCGCATGGCCAGCAGCCTTGCATTCGTCGCCAATTCAGAATGTACCGCGGTTGCCCACCGAATCCAGCAGCCGCATCCTGACCCGCAAGGCCGGTGAGGCTCGCATTCACGCCTATATCAAGCGCAGCCAGACCCATCTAGATCCTTGCTGGGCATATGTGTATGTATTGGTGATGGACTCTCCCGACAATCACGGGACAGGTCCCCATGGTATCGCTCCACATCTTCCTGAGCACGTCCGTGATTATGACGCCATCATCGATTGGGACAGGAAAGAATGGCTCATTTTCCTGCCCGCGGCGCGCGCTGCGGACGCCCAAGCTGTCGCCCGGCGCATCGCCGGTGAGCGTTCGTGGCAATCGCCATTTGGAGTTGGCTACACTTTGTCGGGGCCAGGGGAGGACTTCGCAGAGGCCATCCAGAAGGCTCGGCGCCTGGCCCTTGAAGACTACGCGCAA
>JAKADI010000336.1 GCA_021820675.1 Bacillota bacterium
CATTTAACCAATCCGGGTAGTACCCCCGTCACTTGGAGTGTCCTGGACCAGGTGCATCTCAACAACGTCAATCCGAATGTCAACGTTATAACCTCCTACAACAGTGCGCTCAACACCCTCACCGCCAATATGACCGCATCGGGACAATATTACATGGCCTTGGGCGCTTTGCAATCGCCTACCTATTATCAGGCAGGGAATGACAGCAATACGACGGCATCGAGTCCCACTGCTGGCGCTTGGTATCAATTCAACACCTACGGCAGCCTGGCCGACAACGGGACCCTTCAATCCCCCAATGTCGATATGGCCTTCCAGAATACAGTGTCGATACCTGCGGGCGGATCGACAAACCTTTATTATTATCTGAGTGTGCAGGGATCGCAAAGTGCTATCGCTAATGCTGCTTCGACCGCTGAATCCGAACCAGGCAGTTACTGGTTCCATCTGGCAGGAACCCGGGCCAGCGCGTGGCTCAACCACGGATCTTCGGTCAACACCTCGGACATGGGCGTCAATACGGAATTTCTCCGATCGCTACTGGTGATGAAAAACGCCCAGAACCCGACTCTGGGCACCTTTCCGGCCGCGACAAATCCGTGGGCTTATGGGTATAAAAACTGGGCTCGGGATGGATCCTTTGATGCCATGGCGATGGACGCAGCAGGCCACTATAAAACGGCTGCGGCCTACTGGCAATTTATGGCTGGTCATCAAAACAGCAATGGAACCTTTGACACGAGCTGGAGTAGTTGGAACGGCACACCCGCGACCAACGCCATAAGCCCGGAATACGATTCACTCGGTTTGTTCTTAGTAGGGGTTTGGCGTCATTATCAACTAACCGGCAATACGGCCTTTCTCAATAGCGTGTGGCCCCAGGTGCAAAATTCAGCCAATTGGCTGATGGACAATATTACTCCCTACGGATTTGTACCCGCCGATTACAGCATTTGGGAGGAAAATCAAGAATATAACGTCTGGACGCAAGGTTGGTCAGTGTTGGGCCTGTATGCCGCCGAACGCATGGCCCAAGCGGAAGGGCAGCAGGCACTGATGGATCAGTGGAATGGTGCGGCCGGCACGATTCTTTCAGCCATTCAGCGATCCGACAAGGCCACTAGTCCTGCTCCCGGACTGTGGAACGCTACTGGTCAATACTATAACCGTGCGGTTGAGACCAATCTCACCCCACGTACACTTATCGACTCCTCCTCGGACATGTTGTGGGCCTTTGGTGTCATTGACTACCGAAGTTCTCGTGCCATGCAGTCAGTGAACAACATTGTGAATGCGCTGAGTAGTGACACCTATGGAATTGCCCGTTATCAAGGAGATGTGTATTACTACGACAGTTCCTACGACCCCTGCGGCGATGAGGCCAATGCCCCACAGCCCCCTTGGCCGCAAATGACCAACTGGGTCGCACTGTATGACCTTTATAGCGGCAATGCCAATGAAACGTTAGCGCGGTTGCAGTGGGATGTGGCCACCTCCGGTGTGGGATATATGCCGCAAGGGGAAGCGGTCGCCCAAAACACCTTCACCCCCATTGTCAGCACGATGGTAGAACCCTATACCGCTGCGTCTTTTATAATGACGGCGCTCGCGTACACGGGCCAGTACCACGTCCTGTGGTATCCGCCAGAATATAATGCGGGGGATTACCAGCCGATTACCGTGACGACTAATGTCGGCAATGATCTGGCCCAGTGGAGTCATGTTCCCTATTTTCTCAAACGAACGACCTCTACCCCCGGGGGATCAGAATCGGCCGCCGTCAAACGGGTTTTTATCTCCAATGGCGCTCATAACCTCTATATCCGTATTGACAATATGACCGGTTCATTGCCGGATTTCAATACTACCCCCCTATGGGGTGTAACAGTCTACAGCCAAGACTTCAATGGGAGTTCCTCTGTGCCGACATCCGCCAATGCCCTCTACGGCCGCACTCTGAGCCGTCCGATGACGTATTTACTGGCACGGTGGTCCAACTCCACCAGCTACAGTGCATTTGTGGCAAACGGTACTAACGGCTGGGCATTCTCCCACAATGTGACGAGCGTTATCGCTCCACAGTGGGACCCTAGCACAGGAACCGTCGAGGTGGTGGTGCCTATCCGTGATGTGGCCTCAACAGGCAATGCCTCATCCGGCTCATGGGCGTATATGGATATCGGCTTTATCTATCAGAACCCCAGCACCGGCACCTGGTATGACAATGATTTTCTCCAGATTCATTACCGCATTACCGGGAGTGGCACCACCCCGCTTTATGGGAACGTCGAATAGAGATCCGAGGGGGCCAAGACTGTCATCACAGGACCTTGATCCCCTTGGAGTAAGCCATGCCATAGAGAAAGGACAACACCATGAGGGTATGGATATTGCGGCTTCGCACCTGGGGACTATTGGCGGCTCTGGCCGTGATTACGGTGGGATGCGGATGGGGATCGTCTTCGCCATCAGCCACACAGTCCTCGGTCAAACGGCCTGCTATTACGTGGACCGATCGGCAAGCAGTGACAAGGTTATCACTCTGGTCGCACCGTGCTGTGGTCGTGGATTTTTTTCCACGTGGTGTCCGGCTTGTGCCTGGATGTCCCGGTGGACACTACCGCGCTATGAAGTATGGGCCAGACAACACGGCATCGCTGTGGTAGGCATCGTCGTCAGCCCCAATGGAGGTATTGGAGTGCCCGGGCCCTATGATGCACCCGGTGCAGGACAAATTCATAAGGCGGGGGTTCTATCCCCTTCAAAGATGAGGGCTCTGTTGGTGCGATATAGCCGTCAGTTTCACTTGCAGATGCCCCTGGGGATCGACAAGGGGAATACCTTCGTCAGACGCTACGATCCGGGCCAGAGCTTTCCCATGATTGTTTTCTTCAATAGCCAGCAACAACGACTAGGGTGGGCGGCTGGAATAGAAACGGAGAGCCAGCTCGTCCAAGCGACTTTAGCGACATACCGATGGCTCATACCCTCTGATAACCGCACGAGACCATCGTCGTGGAATAAGCCTCCAGTCAGGTATGACAACAATTCGTGAACTTTCAACTATAAGCCAAAGTGTGGCAACTTAAGTCTGCTAAAATCCCGAAGTATCGTGCCGTTGAGGTGTAGTCCTTAATGTATCAACCGGTCGGTTCGTTCGCTGGACGAAACGTTCATGTCGTGAATGAAGGATTATCGGGCAGAACAGTGGAATAGCGATTCATCGAGTACGGCACAGGTGAGGATGTTGGGGATGTTTTGGAAAACAAAAAGTTCTATGCTTTCGATCAGCCCAATGATCCCGTAGGATTTTTAGGTGTCCCGGCCGGGCGGATCATAGGGCGGGTGAGTGATGTAGAGCAAGACCGGTGGACCGTTAGCCACGTGGACGTGCAACCCGTGACACGGGGGATCACGGAGGACCCCCTACATGGCATGTCCATATAGGCGCGGCGCGAATGCCGCGTGGGGTTCTAACCGGGCACAGACTCCCACTTTCCCCTCGTGCCAACCTCGATCCCACGTCTCACACCCATGGATAGATCCCCGTAACCCTTATCCCCCGTGGTTGCGGAGGTAAGTCGATGGTGCCACACATTCCCCAGGGTCTCACCGCCGCGTCATCGTTCTCATTCACAAAATAAATTCATCGTGCGAGCCGATTCAAAGGAAATGGAGGTTATCGCGAACTCTTCTGTATGGATACGACCCAGGAGAATCCTCCGGCGACGCCGGATTTCATCAAAGCCTACCGGATGGGATTTGCGGTCACCGCCGTCAACATGGCCGAGCGCATGGGATTGGTAGGTTAGCAAAATAGCATCCCTCTAAATCATCGGTGTGCCTT
>JAKADI010000337.1 GCA_021820675.1 Bacillota bacterium
GGCCAGGGTAATGAATTGGAATTTGTATCCCATATCGCCCAGTTCTTGCTGAAACTGCTCCAGTCCCCGGTCATCCCATTTGAGACGCCAATTAAAGGATGGCGAACAGTTGTATGCCAGCATTTTTCCCGGGAATTGCTCATGAATTCGACGGGCAAACTCCCGAGCTTCATCTAAATCAGGCTCGGACGTCTCACACCAAATCATATCGACGTACGGAGCATAGGCTAAGCCGCGATGAATGGCCATATCCAGACCATTTCGTACACGGTAGAAGCCTTCGTCAGTCCGTTCTCCAATGAGGAATGGATGGTCATAGGGGTCAACATCTGATGTCAATAATTGGGCCCCTTGGGCATCAGTACGGGCAACCAGTACCGTCGGTACCCCAAGGACATCCATGGCCAACCGCGCGGCGACTAAATTCCTCACGGCCCACGATGTGGGAATTAAAACTTTCCCTCCCATGTGGCCACATTTCTTTTCCGATGATAACTGATCCTCCAAGTGCACGCCAGCCGCTCCGGCTTCAATTAGGTTTTTGGTCAATTCGAAGACATTAAGCGGACCACCGAAACCCGCTTCGGCATCTGCTACAATCGGTGCAAACCAGTCGACGGTACGTCGTCCTTCGACCATATCGATTTGGTCAGCCCTTTGTAACGCACGGTTAATCCGGCGCACAACCTCAGGCACACTGTTAGCCGGATATAGGGATTGGTCCGGATAGGTTTGGCCTGCCAAATTGGCGTCCGCAGCTACCTGCCATCCACTTAGATAAATCGCCTCAAGTCCGGCTTTGACCTGCTGCACTGCCTGATTACCGCTTAACGCACCTAATGCCGGGACATAGGGCCGTTCTTGCAACAAGGCCCACAATTTTTCGGCTCCGCGCCGGGCCAGAGTATATTCGACTAATACCGTTCCTCGAAGTTTTAACACATCATCAACCGAATAGGGACGTGAAGTCCCCTCAAATCGTTCGCTGTGCCAGATCTCCGAAAGTTGCTGTCTCTGTGTGTCCTCTAACATGTTATGTCCTCCCCATCTGAAAGAGATTCTTGTTCCATATAGGCCGGCACCAATTTTTTCTTAGACTTAACGATTCTATAACGCTTACAGATTAGTGGTGTGCTCTGTCTCTACCAAACGTTCATACGCAGGCAGTGTCAGAAAATCGACCCAGTCCTCCGTCAACGCCACCTCTCGAAATAACGCCGCCGCATCTTCCGCCATCGGCCACCCTGATCCCCACTTAGACAGTCCTTCTGCAACGTAACGTTCCACCAAGTCAGGAGTCACGTCCTGACCCGATGTTAGAGCCACGTGATGGGTCGCCCACTGCCAGACTTGAGCCCGCGCAATTTCCGCCGTTGCCGCATCCTCCATCAAATTGTAAAGAGCGACCGCTCCCGTCCCCGACAACCATGACGCCAAATATTGAACGGCGACTGCGATATTGTTACGCAATCCGGATTCCGTCATCGCACCACCGGGAACGTTAAATTGCAGAAGATCACTAGCGTCCACGCGAACCTCGTCACGCAGTCGGTCACGTTGGTGAGGTCGACTGCCCAATACCCGGGTGAAAATTTCGTCGGCAACCGGAACAAGATCGGGATGCGCCACCCACGTCCCATCAAAACCATCCGCAGCTTCTCGCTCCTTGTCTTCGGCCACTTTAGCCAGCGCGACCCGGTTAATTTCGGGGTCGCGGCGGCTGGGAATAAACGCGGCCATACCACCGATGGCATACGCTCCCCGACGGTGGGCTGTCTTCACCAAGAGTTCGGTATAGGCCCGCATAAACGGTACCGTCATCGTGATTTGTTGGCGGTCTGCCAATAAAACACCCGAATGATGGCGAAACTTCTTGATAATACTGAAGAGATAATCCCAGCGACCGGCATTCAGGCCCACGATGTGGGGGCGAAGCGCCCACAAAATCTCATCCATTTCGAACGCGGCCAAAATCGTTTCAATAAGCACGGTAGCTTTAATCGTTCCACGCTGCAGTCCTAACGTATCCTCCGAAAAACAGAAGACGTCTTCCCATAGCTGGGCTTCTTCGGCATTCTCTAGTTTCGGCAAATAAAAGTACGGACCGCTCCCCCGTTGCAACAGGCGGTGGGCATTGCGGTACATATAGAGACCAAAATCCATTAGAGCTCCTGCCAGGGGCTGGCCATCAACGATCAGATGATGCTCGGTGAGGTGCCATCCTCGAGGCCTTACGACCAACGTGGCCACGTTGTCCTTTAAATCGTACCGTTCTCCGGATGGCGACGTAAATTCGATACGCCGTTCGATGGCATCGGTTAAATTCTGTTGCCCTTGAACCATGTTGGCCCACGTCGGACTATTGGCATCCTCAAAATCCGCCATAAACACCCGTGCCCCCGAATTCAAGGCGTTAATTACCATCTTCCTATCTGTGGGCCCCGTTATTTCCACTCGCCGGTCGGTCAAGTCGGAGGGAACGCCCCCAATGGACCATTCCGCATCCCGAATGCTCCGGCTGTCCTCGCGGAATGTGGGTTGCCATCCAGACATCATACGCTGCTGCACTTCCTGACGCCGCCGCAACAACGCCTGACGCGCCGGCTCAAAGCGCTGGTGCAGCAGGGCTAGAAAGTTCAGCGCCTCCGTGGTTAAAATATCATCGCCAGCCACCACTTTGGGACCGACAACGCGAATACTCATAGGTATCCCTCCTGCAATCCTGTCGAATATGCGATAATATTTGAACTACGGTCATGGTACGCGGCTCCTATCACGAGAAACAAGAATTTGCCCATGAATCGCCATCGTTTTTTGGTGAAATCCCCTACACGTAGGGTCAGTCGCTAGCTATCTCTACTGCGAAAGTACTTTCACCTAGCGAGAATGAGACCCTAAGAGCCGCAACATTTCCTGCGATCCCCTAAAAGACAGCGGCTTTATGACGCGACTCGAACGTGACCCACTCACATCATTCTGCTCGGGATGACGGGCATTTAATTGGGGCAGACTCTGACGATCTTATTATCCACCTATTGAAGAAGACTTCCTGTTCTAAGCCGTCTAGGGCGATTGCTCGCATTCCCGGTCCAAGAAAAGAACTCATGCCCCCCATTGGTGACGTCCAACAAAAAAAGCGCTCCCGAGTAATGTGAGAGCGCGACATCATTGGAAAGACAATCTAAACCTTTACCCGATCAAAACGTCACCGTCGAATCAGCATCAAGGGCATCTTCCATAAATGTTGCCGCCCCAGCCGTCGTGATCCCGTCGATCAAGTCCGCTGAAGTAATGCCCATAAGGTCCATGGTCATTTGGCAGGCAATAAAGTTCACCCCCAGGTCCATCGCCGATTCGCGAAGTTCTGCAATCGCGGGGATAGTTTGCAAACGGTCCTGAAAAGGCTCTAGAAGCGGAATGATAGAGTACTGAGGGTCCTTAAACAATAACCGGAGCCCCCCAAAGGTGCAAAAGACGGTGACTGCGACATCCATCGTGGCAGCCGCATTAGCGATGTTTAAGACTTTATAAGCTACATCCATAGTCTCTCCACTAGCAATAATCGCAACCTTTTTCAACGAATCGCCCCCTGTTATGTCACGCTGTGATGGATTCTATTATGCTTTTATACCATAATACGTATTAGGCCTTATTGGAGCAAAATTTTGGGACTTAATGGATCTGGATGATTTAATTGTGATGCATTTCACCGGAAGAGAAAGAAGAAATCGGACGTCTTCATTAAACTACAATATAAATACACTATAACAAACCCCTCTCGACTTACCGCGAGAGGGGTTGAAAAAGAGTGCCGGCACGACTGGGCCTCCCAGATCCCGACGGA
>JAKADI010000338.1 GCA_021820675.1 Bacillota bacterium
TCAGAGTGTGTCCTCGATTGTGAAAGCGACTGTAATGGCCATGAATTTACAAGTGTTGCATCAGCCTCTGCCTTTTCATGTTGTACCCCATCAGATTTCGTTGCAGGGAACGTCCTACATTGATTTTCTCGCTCCGGGCATTCTCGGAATGACATTAATGAACACGGGGCTGTTCGCCGGAACGGCGTTAATAACCCACCGCAGCCAGGGCATTTTGCGCCGAATCAGGGGAACTCCTTTATCGACGGGAGTCTTTATTGGCGCCCGAATCACGACGCAAATGGTTGTGGCCCTTCTTCAGGCCGCTCTTATTCTTGTCATTGCGAAGGAAGGATATCAGTTTACTCCAGTAGGCAACTTGTGGACCTTGATCCCACTGTTGGTTCTGGGTGAACTCGCGTTTATGACTATCGGCTTTTTTGTTGCCGGTGTCGCCAACACGATGGAAGTAGCCTCGGCATTGACCAATATTGTTAGTTTGCCCATGATGTTTCTGGCCGGAGTCTTTTATCCTGTCAGTCAACTTCCCCCATTTATCAAACCGTTGGCACAAATTTTGCCGTTGCGGTATTTAACCTCGGGTCTTAGGGCGATTGTCGTTCATGGCGCGCCGTTAGCCGGCCTGGAAAATGATTTCATCGCTTTGGCCGTTGTTGCCGTGGTCTGTGGAGCGTTAGCGGTTAAATTCTTTCGATGGGACATGCCCCATGTTTAGAGGAGACTTAACCTTTCTGCGAGTGTTGCGATTTGTGGTGCTATTGCTTCCACTAATGGCGTCAGTAGCCATGGGTCAACCACCGATTTGGCCGTGGGGCTTGTGGAGTCTGATAGGCAGTTTGGTGATTGCGTTGGGCCCTTTTTTTCGCGTGCGCAATAAACCCTGGCCCACTGTGATGTTGATCGTGGAAGTGGTTCTGAGCATATTTGTGGGATTTTCTGTATCGGGTATCGGAGTTTTTGCGGCCTTTGTCATTTCCAGTGATATTGGATTCAGTTCATGGCCGACAGCCATTTTGGCTGCCGTTGATATCTTGCTGGGCGTCGTGGCCACGATAAGCGCGGTGGGACACCCCATTGGCACATTGAATAGGCAATTAGTGGAAATTATATCCTTGGGATTTGTCTTTGTTCTTGCTATGTGGGGCAACACGCAAGGGGTCCGGCAAATGACGGCTCTGAGTCACGCCTATGGCGCTTTAAAACGGGTGCGGGAACAGGAACAAGAATTGATTAGACTTAAGGAGCGCGAAAGAATCGCGCAGAATCTTCATGATATTCTGGGACATTCTTTAGACCTTAATTGTTCTAAAAGCCGAATTGATTTCGGAACATCTTAAACGCCACAACCTGGAGGCAAGTGCCCGGGAAACGAATTCGTTGATCCAAGTGACGAGAAGATCTTTGGATGAGGTGCGCAATGTGGTGGAATCTCTGCCGGCATACTCCTCGGTGGGAGAAATGGTGGAGGAGCTGCGAAGGGCCGGAATTGAGACGGAGTTAGACTGGCAACCTCCCCAGGACTCAAATCCTGCACTTGTTGCGGACTGGGATTTAATGGTGAGGGAAGGTATTACGAATATTCTGCGCCATGCCCAAGCGACTCGAGCTACTGTTAAGCTCAGTCCGGACGGTGTAGGGTGGCTTCTAATGGTTGAAGATAATGGCCGGGGGATGAATCGGCTCAAAGGTCAGGGACTTTGCGGCATTGAAGGACGTGCCCTCAGATGGAACGGAAGGGTGAGTATTGTAACCGCTCCAAACGCGGGGACCCGAATATTTGTGAGAGGGGATTGCGGGGCAGTAACCAAAGAGGGCGGGGAAAGGAGTGAAAGAGTCAATGATCCGGATTATTGTCGTTGAGGATCAGTGTCTTGTCCGGGATGCATTAGTAGCCTTATTGTCTCTCCAGCCTTCTATCGAGGTGGTTGGCTATGGGTCTAGCGGTACGGAAGGCGTGGCCTTGGCTTCGGAATTAAAACCGGACGTTGCTCTTGTGGATATTCAAATGGCGGATGGTGACGGGATTTGGGCAATCAAAGAAATCCATCGCCACGCTCCTTCGATTCGCTGTCTTTTGCTCACGACGTTTGCCAAGGACGACTATTTGCGGCAGGGACTTGCGGCTGGGGCGTCAGGATATGTGCTGAAGGATACGCCAACTCAGGAGGTGGTGCACGCCATCGAGGAGGCTTTGGCTGGGAGGACCTGGATTGCTCCCAGCATGCAGTCCCGTCTGTCTGGAATGTTTCAGCCCGATGCCTTAAGCGAGAGAGAACGAACTGTGCTCAAGATGGCTGAAACGGGTGCAACCAACCGTGAGATCGCCCAGCAGTTGTTTTTGGCGGAAGGATCAGTGAAAAATCTGTGGACGGACATATTGGGAAAACTATCCGCGAGAAACCGGGTTGAGGCACTCGCCATTGCGCGCGACAAAGGCTTTATTTAATTTGCTGACGCACTGGTCCGCGGCATTTTTTCATCGCGGGTTGGGTGGTTTGGCGATCGCCGTTTAAGTGCTTCGGAGGATCCGCGCCATCCATATTTGCCGTCCCTAACATCACTGAGATGCCGAATCCCCATAGCCTGCGAATCCTGTCTTGTGGTTACGGGAATAACGGAGCATAACGTATATATGTTTTGGGGGTTGTGCAGCGGATTGGACGTCCGGCGGCTTTGTTTCTGGGAAAAGGTCCCGAGGATCAATCGAGTCGCGGGACATATGGGGTTGGAGATGAGTATATTTAAAGGGGGAAACAATAACCCTCACCTACTCTGGGGCGGATAACCGGGTGACTCCGGATCCGGCAACCGAAGATAGGCAAAACCCAAATATCTTGCGGTTGGCATTCTTGGCTTTTGTGTAATGATCGTCAGTGGAGTGGCTATGGCGGCTTCTGGGTTCAACGCGTCATCAACATCTAACGTGCCTCCGAGTTACATTGTAAATCTGGCGAAAACAATGGCCACGCGAATGGGAGTCCCACACCTTCTGCTGCGCAGTAAGTACAAACGAATCGTAGCGCGGCTGAATCGCTACGCTCGGGTAACGCCGTGGACACAAACTCCACAGTAATTCCTTGTTTTGCATGGGAAGTTCCGTGATTTCGTATGTGCGAATGCCACAAGGAGCAGCTTGGCCAACGGGTACGGAAATTGACTTTGCCGTCGATCCTATTACCCACACAATAAGGGACTTGGGAATTTCGAATCAACCGGTCAATACCCTATCTCGCTAGGGGACGGTACGGCCTTTCACAATACCCCCACGCAAGGAATAAGGGCATTGCCATGTACACCGCTCTGTGCTATGAAGAAAGAGAGAGGTATTTATAGATGACAGAAATCAATGAAACCATTAACTCATGGCTATCACAATACCGCGCAGCCAATGTCAATGCCGCCTGGTTTTTGCTTGGGCGTCATAGCAATGAGAACCCGAGTAGCGCGGCGCTTTGTGTCGTGTTTTCTTCGGGTCAAAACAGCACCTACACATTTTCCGAACTGGACGTTCTGAGTGCCCAATTGGCGGAAGGATTGACCACCCTGGGCGTAGGTCCCGGAGACCGAGTCGCTGCGCTGCTTCCTAAAGGTCTTGAGTTAACCTTGACGGCACTCGCCACCTGGCGTTTAGGCGCGGTCTATGTACCTCTTTTTACCGCCTTCGGAAATGAGGCCGTGAGTTACCGCTTAAAAGACAGCAAAACGAAAGTGGTTGTCACCGACGGCAACAATCGCAGCAAACTGCCTGCGTCTGCCGCAGAGCCCTTGAGCGCCATTGTGATGATTAACGATACTGACATGGGTGACATACCTTTTCAAAGCCTCTTAG
>JAKADI010000339.1 GCA_021820675.1 Bacillota bacterium
CAGGGACGGGTTATGTTTGTATTTGATCCCAAATCTACCGGTTCTAATAACCAGCCCCGTCCCAAAAAGAAGGCGCCGTGAAATCCGTTAAATGTTATCCTCTAATGACTGAGTGTTCGCGACAACTTTGATGTCTCGAAGTGTCTGGGTGAATACCTTAACACTGTGAGAAAGTCGGCTTCAGGTCAACTGGCAGAGGCCTTGCGGAAATCGAAACACATTATGCGGATCCCACCGTTTTTTAATGGCCAACAATCTGGCAAGATTCCCATCATAATAATCTCTAGGCCATCGCTTAATGTTCCCGTCACAATAATTGACATAGGCACCGATTGTATATGGGAGCATCGCGCGGCGGAAGTTTTCGACCCAGCGAATATGCGCATTGTTTTGAGCGGGCTCAGACCAATATGTCTGAAATTGAAGGCAGGCCCGAGCCTTTCGGTGAGGAAACGCTGTAGCGTTATCCGCAATCCGAGCAATTGCTCCGCCATAGGTATCGAGCTGAACTAAGGATGCTGGACCGGGAACATGAAGCAAAGCAGCTTGGATCACACCGATCGCCGAATCGGAAAAGATTTCGAATGTGTACGCCGAGGTGTTTTTAAACGTCTCACGATTGGGCACCCCTTGAGCGATCCAACGCTCCGGGTCCATCGACAGACCGGCAAAATGCTTGACCGCATCAATATAAGGCATAGCACGAATGACCTTTTCAGTCATCCCGGCAATCGCGAAGAGAGGAGCCAACAAAGGAAGAAGTTCTCTAGGTTCCCCCAGAAATTGACCGGATATACTCACATGCCGTGTTATTGCCGCCGGCAGGGTCAAGATTGCTACGATGCGATCATCGAGTAGGCGGGGATCTGACCACTGTTGAAATCCGCGTAGGACCTCCGGCAAACGATTCCATTCCCACTGCAAGAAGAAAATGCTAACATCGGACACCGGATAAGCACGGAAGCGAAATTCGGTAACGGCGCCGAAATTATTGCCCCCGCCTCCCCGGGACGCCCAAAACAGGTCTGGATGACGCGATGCCGACACCTCGAGTATTTGCCCCCGCGCGCCGACCATGGTGAGACTCTCAAGACTATCGCATGTCAAGCCAAACTTGCGCGAGATGAGGCCAAATCCCCCTCCCAGCGTCAATCCGGCAATGCCCACGGTAGCGCAAGACCCCCCAGGAATGCTCACGCGGGACTGGTCCCACAATTCCTGGTAAATATCCAAAAGCTTCGCCCCCGCCCCAATTTGGGCAATGCCGGTCACGGCATTGTAATGAACGTGGTTGATGCGACTCACGTCAATCACCAGCCCGCCATTGAGCAGGGAATAGGCTTCATAACTGTGGCCTCCGCTACGAATACGAAACGGAACTTTGTGATGCACGGCCCAATGTACCGCCCGTTTAACGTCCAAGGTCTTTTGACAATACACGATATAGGCCGGGGAAAAAGGGGGAAACAAGGAATTATAATCAACCCGGGCTGTGTCATACAAAGGGCTCCAAGGAGCCACCACAGTCCCGGTTAATGTGTCCTGCACCATCGTCCGTCCCTCGCCCTCTAAGCTATATGGCAGTATATGGCGATGGCGAAAAAATGTGCTCAGTCAACCGCAAATCTGGCTGCGCTCGTCAGGGCAGAGGGAGATCAATAAGACATAACTTTAGGGATATTCGTATCTTTCAACTTTTTACCGTCATAACAATTGGCGAGTGGCTCAAATCGATCTATAGTCAAAGAGGAACGTCCATACCAGTTAGTATCTTAAAAGACTAAGAGAGGAGCCAAGGATCCATCTATTAAGACAACCCGACCCGAAAAATACCCGTTCTTTTATCGACCGAATGCAAGCCAGAAGTCAAAATTCTTGAGGGGGAAGGACCATGACCAAAGCGGCCATCGAAGTCCATCAATGGTTACGCCAGCATAAGCAAATTCACCAAAAGACTCCCTTGACTATAGAAGAACAACGCCATAGCTTATCAGCAATGGGAACATCGCCGTTTGGTCCGGCGATTCGAGCCAATAAGGCCTTAGAAGGTGGCGTACCAGGAAAATGGATCGAACCCCTGGAGTCCCAATCTGAGTGCGGGCTTTATCTTCATGGCAGGGCTTATGACTCTAGTGTCCCCGATTCCGACTGGGCTATGGCCGCCCGTCTGGCCCATGCCAGCCAGACGCGGATCCTGCTATTGGATTATCATCTAGCCCCTGAAAACCAAACCCGTTTCCTCCCGTGCTTGAAGATAACGCGGCGGCTTGATCCAAAGTCGGCGTTGATAGGCGGGAATTCAGCCGCGGCTTGGCCGTAGCAACGGCGGTTAACAGCACTATGGCGCGTTTCCCATGCATTGTTTGCGCAAGTACCGGAGGCGAATAATGCAATCGAAGAAGTTGGGCAGTGGATTAAAGGACGGGCCCATGCATCCGCGACGGACGTACCTACGTATATTTAAGTAAGAGAGGATTGAGATAATGTTGACATTGGAGCTATCCGGTAAGGCCAGGGATTTTCAAAAACGCCTGCAGCAATTTATGGACGAGTATATTTATCCCAACGAATCCGTCTATGCCGAACAAGCTACGAGCCATCCATGGGAAATCGTCCCCATCATGGAAGAATTAAAGAAACAGGCAAAATCGGAAGGGTTATGGAATTTGTTCTTGCCGGATTCCGAGTTCGGTGCCGGCTTAACCAACGCCGAGTATGCACCGTTAGCCGAAATTATGGGTCATTCTCCTATTGCGCCAGAAGTCTTTAATTGCAATGCACCGGACACGGGTAATATGGAAGTCTTAGCCCGTTACGGTTCACCGGCTCATAAGGAACGCTGGCTAAAACCGCTGTTGCAGGGCCATATTCGCTCGTGTTTTGCGATGACTGAACCCGAGGTAGCGTCCTCCGATGCCACCAATATTCGAACTCGCATCGTGCAAGAGGGAGAGCACTGGGTGATCACGGGGCGGAAATGGTGGTCATCGGGCGCAGGCGACCCCCGTTGTCAAATTGCCATCGTCATGGGAGTCACCGATCCCGATGCCCCCAAGTACGAGCGCCAATCTATGGTATTGGTGCCTTTGGATACTCCAGGCGTCACCGTCAAACGCATGCTGCCGGTCTTTGGCTATGATGATGCCCCCCATGGTCACGGTGAAATTGTGTTTGACAAAGTCCGCGTTCCCGTGGACCACATCATTTGGGGACCCGGTAAGGGATTTGCCATTGCGCAAGGGCGTTTGGGGCCGGGGCGCATTCATCATGCCATGCGCCAAATTGGTGCTGCAGAGCGCGCCTTGGCACTTATGGCCCAGCGCAGTGTTGAGCGGGAAACTTTTGGCCGATTGCTGGCCGATCACGGTGTCGTCCGTGAATGGATTGCACGCTCCCGCATTCAAATCGACCAAGCGCGGCTCCTCACGTTGTGGGCTGCTTACAAAATGGATACCGTGGGCAATAAAGAGGCACGACGGGAAATTGCCATGATTAAAGTCGTAGCCCCCAGTATGGCTTTGGATGTACTCGACCGCGCGATCCAATTGTTTGGGGGAGCCGGAGTCAGTAACGACTGGCCCTTAGCACGACTTTGGGCCAACGCAAGAACTTTGCGCCTGGCCGATGGCCCTGATGAGGTACATCTAGACCAATTGGCACGCGACGAAATCCGTCCGTACCGGAATACCTTAAAGGATAGGAGGACAACATCGTGACGATCACCGAATTATTCGATTGTCATAACAAGGTCGCCCTGGTGACAGGAGGCGGCCGGGGGCTCGGCCGTGTAATGGCTGAGGCCCTTGCGGAAG
>JAKADI010000340.1 GCA_021820675.1 Bacillota bacterium
ACGAATTAGCATTTGACCAATATGCCGCCCATTTGTGGATGCATGGAATCAATCCCTATGGGCGGTCGTTAGCCGCGGCATTCCACAAGTTTCAGGTGTCTCCCAACGGCTATACCTGGACACTGACGGGCAAACCTGTGACGGTACTCTCATATCCCGCGCAATCGTTTTTGATTTATGTTCCCTTTATGTTGTTAGGGTGGACAACCCAGGTCGGAGCAGGAATTAACGTTATCGCATGGGCAGCGGGACTCATTGTTCTGTTTTGGGGCCTGCCTTCACCGATTCGTCCACTGGCCATCATCTTAACGAGCTTAAGTGTCTACATTAGCTATGCCATAGGGGGTGTCACGGATGCGTTATTCGTCCCATTTCTGATTCTGGCCGCTCGCGCGTGGGACGAATATCCCCTGAAGAACGGATGGGGAGCGCTGTGGAGTCCATTGTGGTTTGGTATGGCCATGGGCATCAAGCAAACCCCATGGATTATTTGGCCATTCCTAGTTTTTGGCATTGCCGCCGAAGGTCGCCGAGTTTTCGGCACTTGGAGCGCTGGCATTCGCCCGGCTATCCGTTATGGATTGATTAGCGGTGTCGTCTTTTTAATCCCCAACGTCCCCTTTATCATCGCTAATCCCCTTACGTGGCTTCGCGGAATCTTAGCGCCCCTCATTTCATCGACGGTGCCCGATGGCCAGGGTCTCATCACGTTAAGTCTCTTTCTTCACATTGGCGGCGGATCATTGTTAGCTTACACCCTGCTCAGTATGATAGTGCTTTTCGGTTTGTTGGTCCTTTATGTCGCAACCTATCCCCGACTAAAATCGTGGGTCTTTATTGTTCCATCTATCGCGCTGTTCGTCGCTACCAGGTCCTTTGGGAGTTACCTCGTTATGTTAGTGCCTGCTGCCGTAATGGCATGGGTCACAACACATTCATCGCCGGTTGCCAAATGGACACGTACGGAGAAATGGACCCTGGGCGCTGTCTTAGCAGCCAGCATCGCCAGTCTGGCAGCGTCTTTAGGGATTCCCAGTCCCTTAGCTATGTCGCTAGTCGGACTGCATACCACAGGGCAACTCGCCACCGTTGACCAGGTCGTAACAAGCGTGACCAATCAGACAAATCACCCGGTTCACCCGCGTTTTACCGCCGATATGAGTGGGACATTTACGGCATTTTGGACGCGGCTTTCGGGTCCCATAACACTTCAGCCACACCAAACGGCTAACTATAGGTTGGCAGCCCCTAACTTCTATTCACAGCCTGCTCTCACCGGCGGCTTTCAAATCGTGGCTTTCACGGCCGGAACCAAAAGTATTAGTCACACCGGTACTTATTTGCCTACCACATGGCACGTGGCATTAATTCCCGATGCAGTCAATAATCCCGTTCCATATGGTCATCCATTGACGTTAAGAGCCGAAATCCTCAACAAGCTGGACCAACCCGTTCATGTAGCGGGAATTCCTATTTACCTCGGGCAAGTCATCTATGCACAGCGTGGATTGCAATATGGCCAAGCCATCATTAATGGAGGAAGTGCGGGAGAAACCCCTGTCTCGGCGAATACCAATGCACGGGGACAAGCGCAATTCATCATTCGTGATGTACACCCCGAAGTCGACCCCGTTTTCTTTGAAGCAAACTTGGTTAACAACCAAGATTATTATCCCTATGGCTATTCACAAATTGTGCCGGTAAGGTTCGGCCGACAAGGCGGAGGCGTTTCATGAATATTGCAGAAGAATTACAATCCCCTATGGCATGGGTTCCTTATATTATGGCCCTTGTGTCCATCATGCTGAGCAGTCTTGCCCAGATCTTGCTCAAATTGTTGATGAGACACCAACAAGCGTTAAACTTATCCCTCTTAGGTCGACCATTGTTCTATGGAGGATTTTTGGCATATGGCATTAGTGCCATAATCTGGCTCAAGGTACTGGCCAAGTTGCCCCTCGTGGTTGCTTACCCCCTAGTAAGCCTGAACTTCGTTTTTGTCGCCTTAGGCGCATCCATATTTTTGCATGAAAGAGTTTCCTGGCAAATGATTTTCGGTTTTGCCCTGATTTTTAGCGGAATTCTTGTGATTGCAAGAGGGTAAGGAGGAAATAGCAGTGCTTAATGGGAAAAAGATCGTAGCGGTCCTCCCTGCTTACAACGCGGAAACGACACTGTATCGTACCGTTCAAGAGATTGACCGCACTATTGTAGATGAAATTCTGCTTGTAGACGATAACAGTTCTGACGGAACCTTAACGGAAGCCAAGAAACTAGGGATTCCTACCATCCATCATGATGTTAACCGCGGTTACGGAGGAAATCAAAAGACCTGTTACGAAGCAGCTCTCACGCAAGGAGCCGACGTCGTGATTATGTTGCATCCCGATTATCAATATACACCGCAATTATTAACGGCAATGGCCGGAATGATTGCCTATGGAACGTACGACTTTGTGCTAGCATCTCGCATCTTAGGACGTGGTGCTTTAAAAGGTGGGATGCCTCTATATAAATACATATTTAACCGCATTCTCACGTTTGTTGAAAATTTGTTGCTTGGGCTAAAACTATCCGAATATCACTCAGGTTACCGGGCATATAGCCGGGAAGTCTTACTTGCACTACCTTTACAACTTAACTCAGATGACTTTGTTTTTGACAATCAGATGATCGCGCAAGCCCACATGGCAGGTTTCCGCATCGGCGAAATTTCTTGTCCGACCCGCTACGAACCCGATTCGTCATCAATCAATTTGCTCCGTAGTGTGACCTATGGATTGGGAGTTCTTAAAACCGCCATACAATATCGACTAGTTAAATGGAATTTAAATAGTCCCCAGTATCTGCAATTAGACTATTCAGCCTACCGTGCTAACAGGAACGTTCGTCTCACGAGGAAATCCCAATAGGCAGGCTTATCAAGCAATCCTTTCACTTTTCGCAACACATCGTCTCTAAGCAATGCCCAAAAAGATTTTTTGATGTCTTTTCACGAAAACATCTCAAGTTAAAACCACGATCCGGGAGAAGGAATATATGGCTATAAGTGCAGGAGTCTCAGAAAATATTGTCGAATTTCGCCAGCATCTCCGATGGAAACCATTATACTGGTGGGCAGTTCCCATCGGGATCCAGTGGCTGCTCCTGGTTTTATTCAATATATATCAATATAATCGATTTGCACTTACACATGACTTCGCCCTATACTGGCAAGCATTGTGGCTTATGGCACATGGGCATTTAAACCCTTATAGTACAGTTGCCGGATATCCATTTTTGGACAACCATCTCGAGATCATTATGTATCTTTTCATTCCCCTCGTTTGGATCTTTCCCTCCGCGATAATACTGTTGTGGATTCAGAGCACAGCGTTAGTGGCCACCGAATATATTGCGTGGACGTGGATTATGAATTGGACCATGTCGCAATCGAAAACGTCACGTTCATGGTTGCGAATCACAACTATCGTCTTGTTAGTCGCCAACCCTTGGACATATTGGACTGCATCCTTTGATTTTCATCCCGAATCACTGATGGCATGTACTATAATGGGCGCCTCTTACGCGCTCTGGAACAAGAGAGACAACAAAGCCCTCATATGGGCAGCCTTCACGCTTTTAAGCGGGGATGTGGCAGCGTTGCTCGTGGTTGGTTTAGGATTGACGGCCATCCTCCTTAGGCGTTGGCGGATAGCACTGATATTAATTTCCAGTGGATTATTTTGGCTTTTATTCATCGGAGCTGTTGGCGCAGACAAAGGGTCGGTATTAGAACCTTCATATGGTACCTGGCCAAAGGGGTAGCAC
>JAKADI010000341.1:0-1789 GCA_021820675.1 Bacillota bacterium
TCGTTAAGTGCTTATCAGCAAAGCCAAGTATTATCGGATAACCCGGACTATTTGGGCCGCGAGCTATACCGCGCCGTTTACCGCGATCTGCTGGGAATGACAACGGCATTAGAACAGAAAAAATGGGATCAGTTGGTGAATCAGGGTACTCACGCTCAATGGATTATTAGTGCCATTCACGATGTCACGGATACGAGTACCGAAGCGGGGCACGCGTTTAAAACGCTGCACCGGGGGTTATGGCAATATCTCAATGATGTAATGCAAAAGCACGATAGCGAGAAACTAGATGAGATTAAGGATGCCATAACAGATTTGATTCAGCAGTTGGATCAACGCCTGAAGGTATCCGATACGCGTCAGGTGGCCACCTTGGGATGGTCGGGATGAACGATATCTCAGTCACCCTGATTGTCCGGAACGAAGAGCAGTTCATTAGCCAATGTCTGGAGTCGGTGAGGGATATTACCGATGATTTAGTCGTAATCGATACCGGCAGTGAGGATAGGACAGTAGAACTGGCCAGACAGCTGGGAGCCCGGGTTATTTGCCGCCCCTGGCCAAGAGACTTTGCCAAAGCGCGCAACTGGGCTCTTGAGGAAGCGAAAAACCCTTGGATCTTGATGTTGGATGCTGATGAAGTGCTATTGGCGGATGACCAGGACATGTTGCTGCAGGCCGTGACTCAACCGACCGCTGATGCTTACAATCTGCGCATTGTGTCATTGACCGACCGCCCGGAAGATTTGGCGGAGGCTCGGGTGACTCGCCTGTTCCGTAACGATCCCCGAATTCGCTGGGAAGGACGGGTGCATGAACAAATCATCCCGTCTGTTGGCCGCGCCGGCATGACATTGGAACCCCTGGATGTGCGGTTGATGCATTACGGCTACTTAAACCGTGTGATGACTGATCGCAAGAAACTCGAGCGGAACTTGGATTTGCTCGACCAGAGTCTTACCGAGGCGGTAGAACCGGAGTGGAAGGCGTATTTATATTGGCAGCGGGCCCAGACCTTGATTCCTTTAGCTCGGTACGACGAGTCCAAAAAAGACATGAAACGGGCTATGAGTTTAACGCATCCGACCGCACCCCTGCAGCCTTTGTTCTGGCTGACGCTGGCTAAAATTTATACGTCCCAAACAGCCCACCATAAAGTCCACCAAACCATCAGGGAAGCTCTTAAACTTTTTCCCGATTACACGGACCTTGTATATTGGGACGGGATGGTCTTTATGAACGAAGGGTTGTGGTCTCAGGCCGCAGACTGCTTTAACAGGGCCATTAGCTTGGGAGTGCCCAAAAATTATCTTCAATCGGAATTGGGCGTCGGAACCTTCAAGGCGTTGTGGCAACTGGCCAAAGTTAGTCGCGCCCAAGGAAACATGACGTTGGCGGAAGCCTATTATTTAAAAACGATTCAAATGAAGCCCGCGTTTTACCCGGCGTGGCATGAGTACTTGGATTTATTAGGGAATAATGATGCGCCGACAATATTTCAACACTTGCGTCTGGTTCTGCCTGGTTTAGACATTTATCGCGCCATGTCAAAGTTAAGCCCTCGAACACCCATTATCGAGCGGTTGTTGAAATATATACCCAATGAAGAGACCATCTTAGGTTAATGGTTATGAAACTCGGGTGTCGTGTGGGAGGGGTAAGGTGTACGATATTGCCGTGGTTGGTGCTGGGTTTGCAGGGGCCGTGATTGCAGAGCGATTTGCTTCAATCGGACGAAAGGTAATTGTTATAGATGAACGTTCACATTTCGGCGGCAATGCGTACGATT
>JAKADI010000341.1:1799-3805 GCA_021820675.1 Bacillota bacterium
TCACATTTTTCATACTAATGATTCTAAAGTATTTAACTACTTATCACGATTTACACAATGGAGACCCTATGAGCACCGAGTGCTGGCCTCCGTGGAAGGCAAACTTGTTCCTATTCCTGTAAATGCAAGAACATTAGAGATGTTGTTCGATCCACAAGAACTAGCGAATGGTGTTGAGGATTTTTTGTCTAAGCGAAGATTAAAAATCGACAAGATAATAACAGCGGAAGACAGTGTGTTGTCTCGGATGGGTGCCGATATTTACGAAAAATTTTTTAAACACTATACGGAAAAACAGTGGGGAAGACACCCGAAACAGTTGCATGCTTCTGTGACCGCGAGAATTCCCATAAGAACAAACTACGACGACCGATATTTTACAGATAAATACCAGGCGATACCATTATTCGGATATAATAAGCTCTTTCATAATATGTTAAATCATCCCAATATTACACTTGTTCTTAATGTTGGATGGCAAAAAATTGAATGTAGTATAATGTTCAACCGTTTAATTTATACAGGTCCCATTGATGGGTTTTTTGGTTACTGCTATGGTCGACTCCCTTATAGGTCACTTCAATTTAAATTTCGTCTCCATTATCGCGAGCGGGTTCAGCCAGTGGCAACCATAAATTATCCTAACGAGCATGAATACACACGGATAACGGAGTTTAAACATGTAACCGGGCAACGGCACCCTTGGTCCATTACCGTAGCGGAAATTCCTTGCTCGAGTGGCGAACCCTACTATCCGGTTCCGACTGACGAGTCGGATGATATGTTACGTAACTATCAAAAACAACTGAAGCAGTTAGATACCGTGAGATTTATAGGGCGTTTAGGAACCTACCGATACTACAATATGGACCAAGTTGTTGCTTCGGCTCTTCACCAATTCGAACAATTAGTGAAATTGAGATGGTAAACTCCATTAATGAAAAGGCAGGATGATGTTCTTGAACAACAGTACTACAGTGTCCATTATTATCCCTGCGTACAATGCACAAGGATTCGTTAATCATGCGTTAGAATCTGCTCTTCATCAGACTTACAATCCAATAGAGGTCATTGTGGTCGATGATGGATCTACGGATGATACTTTTAAAATTTGTCAGGGATATTCGCAGTTCCCAAACTGGAAAATTTATAAATTACCACGGAATCGTGGTGCGCGATTTGCTTACAATTTTGGGTGGCTTCACAGTCAGGGAGAGTTTGTCATGTTCCTTGATGCGGATGACATTATCTTTCCAAAATACGTAGAACGAATTTTCGGCGTTATGGTGGTAGAAGAAGCAGATATTGGCTTCAGTAATTTATATGTAATGGAGGGATATAATAAGACAAGTCTATTGTGTTACGGGACGCCTCGCCATCCAGCTTTTAATTTTGCGTTTGGTGGTCCGGAAGAGACGTTTCCAAAGACGCATATGGATTTGAGACAATTAATTCTTCGCACCGCTTCTATTAGCCCTCGATCTCTTTACAGGCGCAAGTTATTTGAAACCCATGGATTAGAAGATCATCGTCTCAGCATTTCTCATGATTGGTTACGCAATATGGCTTTTGTGCTAGGAGGGGCTCATTGTATCTTTATAGATGAGCCTCTCGGGTATTATCGAGTCCACAACCAAGGAAATTCGCAAAAGGATCCTGTGGCATCTGCGGTGGATGCACTCCGTGCCATCGATATTGTCCTCTCTGGTGAATTAGGGGAATTAAGCTCTGAAGAAAAGAGTGCCATCACGACGCTTAAAAAAGCCTATAGAAGCTCGTTATTTCAAGGATTAGCCCAATCGGATCTCACTAATTCCCAAATCATTTCGTGGCTTGCTGAACAAAAAATATAGGGGCTGTAAAAACTTTGACAGACGCCATTGCACGGCCGAGGACCGGGCAGGCTCCCCTTATACGGCCTGTAGCGATAAAGTTCGACATCTTTATTGGTGCAGGTCTTACGATAGTCTGTCTTACAGACTCTGCGTCGGCGTCAAGGGGCGATG
>JAKADI010000342.1 GCA_021820675.1 Bacillota bacterium
GAAAGTTAGGGGGTATTTCCTTGACCATCCTATTTATCCATGTCTTAGTAATATTTCAAATTCTAGGTAACACCCTTGGAAAAGTTTGCATATGGTGCCGGTATAAGGCAGTGCTCAATCTAACTGCCGCTGTTAAGGAGGAGATATCAAATGGCTGATCAGCCATCAGTTCCAAGTCCTGGCTACTACCCTGACGGTGCTCCCACTGCCTATTGGGTAGATTGCATCTGGATCGATAAGGTCTTCGGTTCCTGCCAAAAAGTCGTCACTGCGAACGGCACCGGTACAGCCCCTATTTCCTGTACTACGCTTACCACCGTGACGTGCGGCACTCCAACTTGTGCGTTTTTAAACAGTGTCCCAAGTACCAATGATTATGCAACCCTATCATGGTTAGTGACCGTCCCGGTAAATTATACCTGTGATGTAGGAAGCGGTACGGTGATGGTAACCATCCAAGTTGCGGCAACG
This sequence comes from Bacillota bacterium, assembly GCA_021820675.1. Lineage (GTDB taxonomy): Bacteria > Bacillota > Sulfobacillia > Sulfobacillales > Sulfobacillaceae > Sulfobacillus. Next base: position 472 of record JAKADI010000342.1, read on the forward strand.
ATCTATAGCCCTGCCGGAACCACCCCCGCCTGCATTCCGTTTTCTGTCAGTTGTGGTGCGAATGTACTTAATGGCATCGTGTACGCAACGGTCACCCTTTGCGTGGAGCTTAAGACCTTTGCACGTGTTCAGCTTTTGGTTCCAGCCTATGGGTATTGTGAAGAGCCGCCATGCGGAATTGAAAACCCTTGCCCGAGTCCATTTCCGCCACAACCCGTCACGCCGATTACACCGCCGTCGCCGCCATCGCCTCCACCGCCTCCGACGCCACCCATTATAGATCCCTAAACCGTAACCATCAGTTGGTCACCAATGGCAGCCCTTTGCCTGCCATTGGTGACCCTGCCCAAAATGGGGCTGATCGGGCGCTGTAGCAACGACATGAACCTCACAAGGGTGTTTGGCAGAAATCGCCTAAAACGTCTTCCCTTGTCAGGAAGCTTTATGCATTGGGCGTAAAGCCCAAGAGCAGCCGCCTTTTTTCGTTGAAGGCGGTCTGGTTCCATGATCCATTAGGCGCTCCCCGGTGTTGCAGTTAATTAATAATAGCAAACGCGTTGGGGCGAGTTTTGCCCTCTCTCAATCGTGATCCACTGTATACCTATTATTCCATATATTGGGCACCAAGACGAGATGTGGCGCATACAGTAAGGGTGGAGCAATGCCTCCACATTCTTGATTAGAAAGGAAGACCCCTGATGGCCATTAAGACCAGTACTGGCGGAGCGAGCCTGGTCGAAGTCCTAGACCGAGTTCTTGACAAAGGCGCAGTCATCGACCTTTGGGCCAAAGTCAATTTGGTCGGTATCGAAATATTGTCCATCGAAGCCCGCATTGTGATTGCTTCGGTGGAGACATGGCTCGTATATGCCCGGGCAGTTGGTCTCTTAGAATCGCTTCCCCAAGCGGAAGAGGCTGTTGCCTAAACAGTTTTCCGGCGGGGGCAAGTTCTCACTTTGCTCTCGCCGGGTCGTTTGATTCATGAAGGAGCGTGATGGCATTGGCATTGGTATTGCCCCTGGACTCGGCTTCAAAGCATCCACCATTTGTGCGTTCTTCCTTTATTGCAGCCCTGATGGAACGCGGATCCCGTTACCTGAAAAACGGATTAGCTCTTAACCTGATGGGATCATCCGGAGTGGGTAAAACAACCTTGGCTATCACCATGGCCCGCGATATCGGAAATCCGGTGATGTTTGTGCAAGGACACCGCGACATGTCCATTAGCGATCTCGTTGGCGGTTATCAAGGCTATCGCTATCATAAAGTCATCGACAATTTTATTCGTGATGTGGTCAAAATTGATCAGCAAGTCAATAGCTTCTGGACCGAAGGTTGGCTGGCTCAAGCCATTAAAAATGGTTACACCGTGGTCTTCGACGAGTTTAACCGGGTACAATCGGAAGTTCAAGCGATATTGCTGGCGGTTTTGCAAGAACAAGTGCTACCCGTATCACACATTGGCCATCACCAAGTGATTCCCGTACACCCCGATTTTCGGTTGATTATGACGAGCGGCATGCCGGATCAAGTTGGCAGCTATCCGGTGTTAGAGGGCCTGTGGGACCGCGTTATCACCATGTCGCTGGATGCCCTCGATGAAGAGTCGGAAGTCATGATTGTTCAGGCTCACGCCCAATTACCCATCCAAGAATCCCAACAAATCATTCGTTTGCTCCGCCATATTCGCAATCAATCTTCACGGCAGCGCAAAGCCCCACGGTCCGGAATGTCTCCCTCCATCCGCACGGGCATTGCTATCGCCTTGCTCCTCAAATCCGAAGGGTGGTCTTTGCTAGACCAACAATTGCCCCCCGACTTCTCAAAGATTATTCAGGATTTATGCGGGCCAATGAGTGCCGCCAATCTTAAAGATATCGAACATTTCTTGTCGGCTGAAAACGCATAACCACAAATAGCTATCACGGCGATATCGCATCATTCCTCACAATCACATAACGGTAGGAGGACGACCGGATGATCTATATTTATGGCATTATACGCAATGGCTGTGCCCCTGAACTGGACCAATATACGGGAATCGGCTCTCCTCCGGCACACGTGCAGGCTATACCAACCGAAGACTATGATTTCGTCGTTTCCGAAGTAGAACAGCCAGGTACCTTGACGCCGGACGATGTTATCACGCATGCCAATGTTCTCAACAAACTGTTTGACAGTACGGAAGTCATTCCGGTCAAATTCGGCACAGTCGTCCCCGGTGTTTCCAATCTACCCGACTTGATTCGGAGTAACCGTAAAACCCTGAAGGATGTGTTCAAACAGCTGCAGGGGCGGGTCGAAGTCGGTCTGAAAATCTATTGGCAGCCAGAGTCGTTAAAAACGCGCATTCAAGAACACTTTGATATCGATCGCGCGAAGCGTGAAATGACTGAAAATCCTGAAAGCACATACGCCTGGGAAATTGAGATAGGTCAAATGGCCGAACAGGTCATTGAACAATGGCGCCAAACCCTCATTCAAACGATCGAAAGAGTTCTCGCTCCCATGGCGGATGACATGGTGATAGGCAACATGATTTCCATCTATATGCTGTGTAATGTCTCATTTCTGATTGCTCGAAATAAAGGTCCAGCCTTCCAAACTCAAGTTTTCAAGCTGGAAGAAAAATTTGGTCGCGACGTTCAGATCCACTACGTGGATAACTTACCACCGTTTAATTTCATCGACCTTCAATTAGGGGGGGCATCATGAAACCTGTACACCTGAGACTTACGGATATTCTTTGTCTCCCGATTGCATTGCCCCTGAAATCGATCGGGTGGACTTTGTCTTATCTTCAAGACCAAATGGACGAAGAACATCGCCCGCAAAAGGGCCCGTGGACAGCGCTTTTGGAACTAGAGGTGCTTAAAGACATCGGGAAAGTGAGCGAAGACGAATACCAGAGACAACGGCAACAGCTCCTGGCACAAGGCCGGGATACGGTTGCCCAAGACTCGGAGGGCGGTGAATAAGATGACGGCTATTCAGACAGTTATCCAGCAAGCCCTGGGCCAAATTGGCAGCTCGACCGGTCTCAAGGTCGACCATGTTGTCGGCTGTACCCGCCGTGAGGGAGGGTGGGCTCTTGAATGTGAGGTCTTGGAGCGCCCGGCCATTCCCAATGCCATGGATGTCTTAGGCCTTTATGAATTTGAGCTCGACCCTAAAGGCAACGTAGAACAATTTCGACGCAAGAGTTCTCGTCACCGGGGTGATGTGTTGCCAGAATTTTAAACGGTCCGGGTGGAATGTGTTCGAAGTCATCCGAAAATCGAGGCCCTATGCCCATGGTTGGGCTCTTCGCCGCGTAATGAAGTCGA
>JAKADI010000343.1 GCA_021820675.1 Bacillota bacterium
GGTGGTTTGGCGAATGTGAGCGCGGCTTTGTGTCGGCGCGCGTGGATCCCGTGATGTTGGCAGAGTGGTTGGAACGCTTGCCGGCGATTCTCCCGTCGTTGGACCGCCGGGGCATTGCATCCTATGTTCAGGTGGTGCTGAGCTGGACGGGCATGTCCCTCATGGAGCGTGATGTGTATTTGGCGGCCTTGGAGTTGTGGGGGACCACCGATGGCCTCACTTGGCCGGAAGCCGTACGGCAGTGCCGGGATGAGGATGGCGGTGATGATTGATTGATGGTGTGATCCTTCGCTGAGAGGAATCCGCTCCTCGCTGTAATCTGATTGGCGTTGGGAGGCAGGAGGAAATGCCCAGTGTTTCAGCGTTTTTAAGACGTAAAAACCCGATTGGTGATTGGGTCAGGCTTACGTTTCCCAACACCGGGGAGCTTATTACACAGATGTATGGTCAACGGTCGTGGAAATCGCCGCTTGTTTTACCGCCTACGCCCCCTGTGCGCTCGCCGGGTATTGATGGCGCCATTCTGGGTAAAGCCTGGGAATGGCGCGTAAAAATGGCCTGTCGGGCATTTGATCCGCAGTGGGAAGCCTTAGACTACACCTGGCATAAACGTGGGGGTCTTAATCGTCGGAATCGTGTTTTTGAACTGTTGTGGACCATTCTGATGGATTGGGACAATGACCCGGATGCCTTGAGCGACATTTGGAGTGTCATAACCGAACGCCATCCTAACTTGTCTGTACCGCGGCCAATGTCTCGTGAGGGTTTCACGGGTTGGCTAGAGTCTGATCCGACCGGGGTGTATAAAGAGCGCTGGCTTGTTGAGAAGCGGTCTGAGATCATTGGGCACCCTCAAAAACGTCTCAACAAGCGGCTCCGGGTTCTGGCTGATGACGTGTGCATTGTGCTAGCCAATGGCGGCCTTAATCACGAACTGGTATTCCGGTCCTACGAGGAAATGGCGGCTCATCTGTTGCCGCCCGCATATCAGAGTCAAATTGGCGCAATGCGAGAGTTGTTCGAGGTCACAGAATTGGCGAAAACATGGCATGACGTGGTGGGTTCGCCGGTATGGGAGGTTTTTACTCAGAATACCCGGGATTATGGACAGGGCATGCCGATGGGTGGCGTCGGCGACTTATGGGCCGACGGCACGATCTGGGACATTAAGTCATCGCAGAAGCCGGTTGTGTCTCGTGATATTTGGCAGCTCGCGCTTTATGGCCTATTGAGCGCCTTGTCGGAAGACATGAACGAAGACGAGTCGTTGCCTTGTGACAGTGTGGGATTTTATCTCAGTCGGTGGGGACGCGCGATTCAGTGGGATTTGGTTCGTTTTTTGAATTTGTTGAGTGGCAATAACCATGAGTTGAGCTATTACATCGATGCGTTTCGTCACTTGCTTACAGTTAATCCTAAGCGTGTCGAATCTGAAACAGAAGGGGCCGAAGTCCTTGAATCGAAATGTCTTTCACCACGGGATCGGTGGCTATTGCAGCACAATATGGCGCCCTCGCTTTGGTGGGCCATAAAACAGATCGCCCATGGGATTAAAAGAACTGAAAGGGACCGCTATCCGGGCATACCTGGGTGGATGACCACCAAGAATGGCGGGAGTCTGACGGCATTGCTTCGTCCCTTGACGGAATTCAATTTCATTTTTTCGACGGAAGACGATCTCTATGCAGCTTTGTGCCATTGGGATGAGTATCAATCCCCGTAGGAGCTCCTGTCGGGAAACAAGTCGGGAAATTTGGCTGGGGCATGGCCATGCGGCGGGGTGGATGCAATGGGTTGGTTCCCTCAAAGAAGGTCGTTATCTTTTATGGTCGCCTTCCGTTTTAGTGAAAAGAGGATTCATCCTTCGAGGGACTCGCTACCACGCCGAGGTTACGGCCGTGTCGACAACATATCCCCAATAAGGGACCGACGCGAGCCGACTATCCGGCAGGACTTTGATCGCGGGCGGAAGCCTCGACATCCGGGGGTTTGCTACGAGGGGGCACCGTCTCCCCTGGCGAAACGGCACCTCCGACCGCGAAGATAACGAGAATGGTTACCACTAACAGGACGCCGGCACCATCCAAGATCCATTTGGCACGGACTAACGGGCCTATCCATACCAAAGCCAGACTTCCGATTAAGGACGCCCCGGCTTCTAAGGATGTGATGGTTCCGACAACGCGACCTAAGATCGTTCCAGAAAACTGCCGCATAATATAGGTCGGTGCGGTGAGGTTTTGGAATGCTTGCAGGAATCCCATGACACAGAGAACTGTCATCAACAGGCTATACTCCGGCGCGACGCCCACCCCAATGGAGACGCCTCCAAGCCCAACAAGATCCACCACAAAAACCGACCCGCTCCCCCACCGTTTAGTGGCCCATCTGAGAATTCTGGGCCCAATTAGTCCGCCGGCTACGCCACCTGCCATCTCCATGCCCAATGCAGCTCCATAAGCGATTGCGTTTACGTGAAAGCGGTGGTAGAGAACCAAACTGAGATAGGCCTGCATTGGCATCAAAAGCAGAGAGGTCGCCGACGCACCGTACAATAACCGGCGTGCCAACAGGTCGCCGTACAAGGCCTGCCACCCTACACCCCAGGACTTCCATGCCGAAGCCCTCGGCGCGCGTTCTGCGTGGGTCTTTGGTAGGCGTATGGCCAGAACGCCGAGCATGGCAATACCAAATGACACTGCGTCTGTAATGCCGACTCCGAGCGGTCGTAACCACTCTAATAAGGCGGCGCCTAGTAACCGTCCTGCTAGTTGAACGCTTGTTTGAGCTGCATGAAGCCTTCCGATAATGGTGGCGCGTTGGTCTGGCGTAATAATCATCGCTGCCAACGCGGTACCAGCCACACTGTTGACCGTGGCGAACAACTCCAAGAGGATCAAGGCCCCAATCATAATCGGCGGATGACCAAAATTGACGCCCAAACTCAAGCAAACGAGGCCCTGCACCGCACGGGTTAAAGCAACGGTGGCTCGAAGTGGAAGGCGGTCCGTGTAAACCCCTACCAATGTCGCTACGATTCGCGGCGCAGTGAAAGCTAGGGTCGCCAAAGACAAATATAACGGCGCATGAGGAATGCGGGCTAAAAAGAAGAGAACTGCTGCCATAAGGATACTGTCGCCGGTCAACGACACCACTCCGCCGGTCGTGAAATAGAGCACATTCCGCGTGTCGGTCTTTTTTGGCTCCCCTTGATCAGTCATAAACGAACGTTCCTCTCCGCCCCCACGATTTACCACCAAGGTCTGTGGCGCTAACCTCATACCTTCATTATGGGTGCTTGGTTTGGCCTTGTGCGAGTTACGTGTGTTAGGATGTTGATACAGTCGTTAGACAGGAAGGTGAGGGAACGGTGGCGTTTGGTGAACACCTTCGCAGCCTGCGGCAGGAGAGAGGGCTATCCCAAGTAGACCTCGTCGGTCCAGGGGTATCGCGATCACTTGTTAGTCAATTGGAACACGGACACGTGCAGCCCAGCCCTCGAGCGGTCCAGACGCTTGCGGAAAAACTTGGTGTCAGTTACGAGTTCCTCATGCAAGAAGTCCCAAGCCCATTGGAGAGAACTTGTGAGGTATTGCTGAGACATGCGTGGCGGAATCTAGAGTCCAGACGGATCGACGAGGCATATGAGCTCGCTGACGAAGCTGCGGAAACTGCTCGCAACCTTGGCCACCGGAACTTGCTGAGTCAGGCGCGGCTCATTCGCGGCTGGTCCCTGCCGGAGCGGGGTGTGGTATCCCGGGGCCTAGATCATACCGCTCAGGCGGTGGGCCGTT
>JAKADI010000344.1 GCA_021820675.1 Bacillota bacterium
CTTAGCCTCATGGAAGGCTCTAATCCAGCTTATAACCAGGCCCTCACATTGGGAAAAAACTCAACATGGGCTGGTTGACTGGAAGAAAATCGGAGGACAAACGCCAAATGTTGTGAGGCAGGAAGGAGGCCATTAATCATGAAACGGATGGTCACCACCCGGTCCTCCCGACAATCTTCCCTACTGCGTCAACTCTTATACAGCGTCATTATTGTCATGATTGCCTTGCTTTTGCTAATCATAATTTTTTGGATGATAGACTTGGCTCCTCTTATGATATTTTTGGGCGTGGGCACTCTGTATGTGCTGTTATCCTCCAAAAAGGTGGTGCAAAAACCTGGTGAGACTTCGTTCGATGGGACAAACTTGCCTGACAAGCACAAGTAGCCGCATGGATTGGTGATAAAGGCTAAGACTTCTGTGCCTGCCTCATTCAATACGTAAGCATCGTCGCTCGGCCCGCCCCCATTAGAAATAAACCGTGATTGAGGATTAGGTGCCGCACGAATTACGATATTGCCGTAACACTCTGATTGGTAGGCATCCACGTGAGCTGTATTGGTTGGCCCGCTGCGGGGGGTGTGGCTAACTGGACAATGATCTTTGATTGGGTCCATTGCTTGATAACTATGCCGTACCAGTCATTGTTTCCTTCATATCCATATTGAATGTTGGATCCTCGAATAAAGATGGCCAGATCTGTCTGGTTGTAACCCCCGCCACGCGCAGCTACAGTTTTTGGCACACTGCCTAGGTTACTGCCCAACACGGTTAAGAGGCGCGTGGCAGGATCATATGTCGCGCTGGATATGTCACCCAAGGCCATCGTCCGCATGGGCAACGAAGGGACCCACGTAATGGGAATCTGGTGAGCGGGAACATCCATGTACCCAATAGAATTCCACCAGCTCGCATGGAGTACATCACCGGGATTCGGCATTGGTCCGTCGAGCTTAAGAACAATTGATGTGTTCGACCATGTCACAGGGGTGATACCATACCAATCAGTGTTCACCCCGGGGAACGTCCACCCGTAGTTCGCTGTGCTTGTGTTGTCGGTTATCATCAGTCGCGACTGATCAACACCTTGTCCCGGCGCTGGAGATCCCTTGGGTGCCGCCTGGCCAAAGCCCTGCCCGGTAATGGTTAAAAAGTGAGTTTGAGCATTCCATTGTGCACCGGTAAGCATGGTAGGCGAGTGGGCAGGGATGCCTATGACCTGTGGATCGGAGGAAGGCATGACGCCTTGGAACATGGTCATACTCGCTGACGGGAGAGAACGCTGTTGCCCTGACATCACAACGGTAGCAGTATCATGGCTATCATTGATAACGATCCAATCTTCTGTGTTTTGGTGTCGAATTTCCGCCGCAAAGACATGATACGTGTGGTATAAGGATGAATCGATAACTAGAGTCGCACCTCGTCCGATCAACTGCATCATCTGCCGGTAAGCCATGCCTGTTGAGTATAAACTATTCTCGATCGGAGGTTGCGGGGCAATCGCTTCACTAACCAAACCGTTGCTGGCAAAAGATTTCTCGGAACCCGTTGCTAAAGGTGTATTCGTTGCAACACTTCCGAGGGGTTGGGGAACGTGAGCGTCGCCATACATTGCCCACCAATCGACTTGCTTGGCACCCATGCTCATCATTTCTAAATAACTTTGTATCAATGCGGCACCGAAGGCAGGCTGAACACTTTGAGCACTTTGCAGCCCATAAGGATTAAACTCCGTAATCCACACCGCCAAGTGATTCCTTGAATTTCCACTAAACTGTTGAACTTGTTGATCAACATAATGCATATCCGATGATAGCTGAACGTACAAGCTTTGCAGTAACGAAACATTGGACTGCACCTGGTTCAAGGGATAAATATGAACACTGACGAATTGAACATATGGTGCAGTCATGGAAATGACGGTTTTGTTCCATGACGTGCTTTGCAAGTCAGCCTGAGTAATGTTAGCTGGCAAGTTATAATCGACGCCCACTTTCATCGCCGGATCAATAGCGTGAATGGCTTGGGCCATTTCAATAGACAGTTGAGCATATCGCAACGCAGTTTGCCGTTGGTGAAGATTTTGTGCCCAGTTTCCATACTGTTCCGAACCGATGACCATAGCTGAAATAGGCTCATGATGCTGAACAATGTAGCTGGTGAGACTTTGCACGGTTGAAACTGTAGCGCCAGCGGTACCAGTTCGGTTAAATCCATAGGGCACAATATAGAGTCCGGTATTATGTGTTTGTGTCAGTTCCTGGGACCATTGATTTAAGGAAACAGGAATCGGATACCATTTTCCGCCATTGAGGCTCTGATTGGTGGACCAATTATAGATCCAAGGACAATTTGGAAACTGCTGCACGGTGAATCCCATCGACTTGATCGCGGAAACGCCAGATGGATTAAGCATCCACGGATCCCACCCACTAACATTGGCCCCAAACATGGTGGGTGTGATCTCGACATTCATGGCCTGTGGTTGCGTCGAAATAATGGGCTGAGCCACAGTGTTTAAAGATGGTGATAGAAATAGTATTGTTGCGGTTCCTAAAAATGTAATGGTCATACCCACGAGCGCTGTTCGCGCCAATGTCGGGTGAATGGAATTAAGCTTCAGGTTAATTAATGGCATCGGAGTCATTCTCCCCTGGAATTTGGTTCCCCGGAGACGCGTTCAGCAAATTATGAGATGGTACTCTTGCTATGTTCTGTCAAGACCACGCACCTCATTCGGCTTCTCGGCAACCCGGCTACCCATTGCTTTCCCGATCATGGGCCCGTGGCTTTGCGTCGCCACCTTGCGTATGGCTTTGCTCTGAGCGCGAAACCTTGGTTAACCGAATCTTACTGTCGTAACACGATCGAAAGCAAAATTTAAGAACTATTTGTGATTTCTTGATGCAGAGGAAAATAGGAACAAGAAGGGAAGAATGTCGAATGTATGGGTAACAGCAGAGAGGGAGGCATTCGACAATAGACACTCAAGATATAGACAGTAAAATCCGGAAAAATATAGACGACCAGCACCCTTTTCAAATGTAAAACTACGTCGATTAATGGCCGCGAGCGAAGCCCGGGGCAGTGAGATATGGAGGCATCCCCCTCGTGTCCCGAACTACGGGATTGTCAATTCCTAGGATTCGCAAGGGTTTGGCAGAGCTGGCAGACCCGGCCACAATCGTCGGAGATGGGGTTCGCCGGCCAGCGAACCCCTCATCGAGATCGACCCGACCCGGTTAGCCGATTGAGATGCCCTGATTGATCCCGTTAGACGTGGAGACCCCGAATGGCCGCTGTGATGGACGGCGAACAGTCGGGAGAAATTGGCGCAGCAGTTACTCTGACATTCGGATATGGGCGCATCAACATCGTGATGCGAACAACCAAATTGTCCTTGCCAAACTCCAACTGCGAGACACGGTCGCAATGAGTCACACTCGGCCGGGAGCCGTTACTGTCTGACGGAATGCCCCACCGATGGCCGTCGACCTATAATCAAGTTGTAAGATACAAACGACATGACACCGAACAGGTTGAAAGAAAGTCAGTCCATGCATAGGCGATACGATTCGATTACCGAACCAGGCAGCGCTTGGTTACTGCGAAACTTCCGAAACTTCTCTTTGCTGGTGTCAAAACCCCTAACGAGACACACATTGGGACCTTCCACGGGACTGTATGTCCAAGCCTTCTTTTCTAGGATGGATTTAACAAGAATTGAGGGAGGCCATGGTTCTGCCATGCAAGAATTTGCCGAACACTACCCAAAAACGTTGTCCTATGG
>JAKADI010000345.1 GCA_021820675.1 Bacillota bacterium
TAGGCGTAATCGACGAGTGGCATGCACAACAATGCGCCTCTCTCTCTGGTTTCTCACTCAAATTATGCGATGTGAACCGCAATTAGACATGCTCAAGCCGAAAAAGAACAGACAACCGGTGAACTGGCCCAGGACGTGGGAAGGCCCCTTGGGGTCCAGCCGCGGTACTGCTCGGTGACAGCTTGAAGGAGCTCGCGCTCCTGGACGACCTGTCCTCGTGACCCTAAGCAGCGATGAGGCGATGAAGCAGGAAGGTGGCAACCGATTTAGTCCGGAATGACCAGAAATGGATCCGTCCATCAGAACGGAGGGACACCCCTGACAGCAAAAAGCGTTACCGATGAGTCAGCCCTATTGCACGCGATTTATCCTAACGGCGGAAGGGTACGGATCCACCGGGCCAGGTCGGCAATCACCCGTTGATCAACGGGATTTTGCATGGTATAACGCTGATTGCGGTATGGGTCATAGCCCGGTTCAATGGGTTTCAGCCAGTAGCTGAGACCGGGATAAAGAGCAAATGTTGGACGGGAATGCCCTGTCAATGCTGTTGTCAGGCGGTTGAACTCGTCGATGCCGCCGCCGGTGTTGTCGCCTTCACCGTGGACCACCATGATGGGTGTACGCGGGTCAATGTGGTAGCCTCCGTGGTGCTCGAACAGGTCCGTCCAATACCGTCCTGACATACCGGCAAGGCGTTCATCGTCACGGTAATGTCGTTGCCTTATGCGATCAAGATCGTCTTGCAAGCGCGCTGCGGTCTTCCTGAACTCCGGCGAGCTCACCGTGGCTTGGGAGCGGGCGACATCCTCGGAGATTACCTCCCAAGGCGGACGGAAATGGCCGAACAAACTCACGAGTCCGAGCGGTCCGCAGTAGCTTCGTGCCAGTCTCGGCAGAAGATAGGCTCCGAGGCCATGCCCGACGGCGAATAGGTTTCCATTGCCGGAAGGATCGGATTGCAAAAGACGCAACGCGAAGAGTGCATTGTCCAAAAAATCATCCTCGACGGTCATGGGCGGCGCTGTCCGATTCTCAATGATGCCTCGGCGGGGATCTCGTTTTGGGTGGGCAACCAGTGTGTGGTCGTAGCGCAGCACCATAATGCCCTGCGTGGCGAGTCCCCAAGCCAAATCACGGAACTTGTTGACGGTGCCGTTGCGGCTTCCGTGGGTATTGATCAGAACGACGGCTGGAAACGAACCGTCCCACACGGGGCGGCTGAGAGTTCCGCCAACTACCCAGGGCTCTTGGCCGATGGCCACGTCGTGCTCGGTAAAGTAGTCAGGGTTGACATAAGGTGGGAACCGTGAATTGGTTAGAGCGGTATTGTGCGTGAGGCGGTATCCAAAAAACCCGCGAATACGGTCTTTCTGATCCAGGCGCAGGCCCAGCATTACTTCGCGTACACTTTGGGAAAAGGCGCAACGGACACACACCAACCGATCAGTACCCATGGCTTGGGTTTCGCTGCTGAGCACCCTCTCAAACGTGCCGACCTGTCGGATCAAGGCGTCCCACGACAGTTGTAACAGTGCCATGGGCATGGCCGCTCTAAGGTCCGGAGAAAAATCACGGACTACCGGGAAGGCGTTTCGCTCACGCAAGAGACGGATCCAGTAGGTGATGCGGGCGACGTCCGGGTCCTTTGACATATGCTTCTTTGTCCTTTCTAGGGCGTCTTGGGCGCCGTGGGCCATCCTCGAGATTGCCGCAACCACAAGACTTTATGCGCATTTGATCGCGTTGAGTTGTCGCCGTAGCGCCAGGGCGGAAGGCTTGGGCTGAGGGGGATCCGCTTGACACGCCGCGTGTTGCCGTTGCCCTGCGGACAAGGCCCAGGTATAGGCAAAGCGGGTGGTTCCCGCGCCTTTGCGGAAATAGGTCTCCTGCACGTTGTCCGGATCGCGGGCGATTTTATGCGACAAAATCATGAGGACGCCTCCTGCGCGGCTTTTTGTACCCCATCCAGGATTTTCTGGTTCTTGCGGGAACAACTCCCATAGAGACGAGCGGAAAAGACCGTGATCATTTCCCGTACGTCTTGCGTTAAGTCCTCTTCACACGGGATGTCTTAGCGGGACGCTGAATGAAATCGTTCGGGAAACAATTGGGCTAAATCATAGTGCCGATGGCCTCCCGGCGTATGTTACGGAACCAGTTTTCCGTCACGTTCCCAACGACACAACGTAGAAATCGATACGCCCAAGGCTTGGGCAGTCTCATGAATCGAAACGCATGTACTCATAGTGAATAGTTTGGCATAGTTTTAATCGATTGCAAAGAAACTGTTAAAACCCTCAAACGACAACCGTCTTACATGAATCAGGAAATTACTGGATGCGGCCTGGATTATTTGATGGATTCACATATTCCAGTGGCGACGTCCTTGTCGGCCTATGCGGGTACGCTGACGAACCGTATGCATGCATGAAGAAGGGTGGACTTTGGCCTATGGGATCGTTTGACGGACCTTGGTCCCCTAACGTTTATCTGACTTGCCGTGTCACTAGGCATCTGTGACCAAAAACCCGGTCAGACGAGCCCCTACTTGGGGGATCGGGAAGGGGGGACACTAAGCGTCCTGGCCCTAAAATATGCCTGACCAATATACGTTCCGTAGCCGATTTCGAGCACATTGTGCGGGCCCAGATGAATATGCGGGATAGGCGGCCAGTCGGGTGGTACGCTGTTGCCATGCTGTCCCCACGACCCCGCCGGGCGTGGATACCGCAGATGAGGCCATGACCATTGTGAAAGCGGGTGGTGGGGTAACCAAAGGCTCAAATGATGAATCGAGACCATCCACAACCCGTTTTGTCCCGCCGTGGCAGCGGCAATGGGGTTGAGATGCGTATGGGCAATCCACCTGACTTTTTGGTTTTGGATCACCCCAATATTGCCATTGGCGTCAACGATCCATAAACGGGAATTAAAGTGTCCCATGCTCACAAAAAAGTCTCCGGTCGTCGACTGGACACGGGGGGACCATTGATTGGTTTGGGTATTAAGTTCCCACAGGGTATTCGCGGTTAATAGCCAAATATGGTCCGGGCGATGCCCAAAAGCAATATCGACGGGGGATTCGTTGTCTGGAAGCGGATAGGAATGCATTTGTTTGGTTTTGACGTCCATAATGCGGACTAGACGAGTGCCGTGAAAGGATGTATACACCGAGGCGGTATAGAGGCTCTGGTTAACTGTGGGGCCCGGTATGGCGTAGTCACCAGGCACAAAACGGCCATGGCTCGTCCACCCGCCTACATATCCCCAGTGCCTGTACCAAACCGTGTGGGAGCCACTGACCACCAAGTCAACAGATCCCCAGTAAGACGATTGGCTCATGTTCAAATTGCTGGCGGTAATTCCTGCATGGGCGGGGAAATAAGGTACCTGCGGGACGTTAGTCCAATGATTATGTGCCGATTGGGGATTATACCAGCCAATGACGGTGCTGTCTCCGAGCGGGTTGCTGGTTCCGTAGTAAATACGATGAGCGGGTCCCGGTAGGACGGACGAGATCGCAGTGCCTTCATTCAACAAAACTTCTGATCCCATGGACACCGGATGCCAATGAACGATGGGAATCATCGTCACCTGTCGCTGCGAGCGCAGGGCCGTGTGGACCGATCGCGGACGGGGTGCTGAAGACGTTCCACATCCATTTATCATCACAGCGACACTAATCACGAGAGATGATTGCCAAAATGTCTTAATGCTCAAGCGTATGCCCCCGCCTTCCTGATGTGCTCACGTCTTCTGAGGAACTCGCTACGGCCAAAACCTTA
>JAKADI010000346.1 GCA_021820675.1 Bacillota bacterium
CGAGCGTGACATACAAAGTTCCGTCTTGCGCCTGAGAACCTGCTTTATTTAATGCCACGACTTCGGCATGTGGTCCGCCTGCGCGTTTATGATAGCCTTCCCCCACAATCTGACCGTTCCTCCCGATGATGACCGCGCCAACCATCGGGTTAGGCGATGCGGTATACCGGCCCCTCCTGGCGAGACGCAAAGCGCGCTGCATCGCTTGACTCTCCAATGGCGTCCCTCCCATAAAAAAATCCCCTCATTCGGGGGATGGAAAAATTGCATAAGCCACAACAAATTAGGCTTAACCTTCTCCCATCCAGACTGTACTGTCGGCGCCGGATTCACACCGGACTCCTGCCTTGTCGGCTCGCGGGCTGCTCACTTTCGTGAGATCACCGCCGGTCGGGAATTGAGGAATGTCCTCTCACCACGCCCCGAAGGTTTATAACACCTTTATTTTATGGCGTATGACAAAAAAAATCAAACAAAATCAATATCCCCGTGCCTTTTTGACATCACTGGGCTGATTCGACCGGCAGAAACGCGTTAGATGTAGTATGGCTCCTCTAAGAGACCTTATGCGGTGTGGAGATCTACCAAGGATGACAGGAGACGGTTGGTAAAGACGTTCCTCCGGCGGAACAGGCTTATTTCGTCGAAATATTCAACATATAGATCTCGCTACTAAACTATTAAGTAAGTTACCTAATCTTTGTGCTATGATGAAACCAGAAATGAGGGATGACGGGTGACGTTGCGAGACTTGACGTTGGGATTAATAGATTTTCAGGATGCCTTGGGGGGGCAATATGGTCTGCTATCCCGCCCCAAGTTACGGCTTATGGTCAAATTGATGCAAGGCCCGGTGCGTGTCTCAGAGCTTGCGGAGCGGTTGCATATTTCCTCTCCGGCGGTGAGCCAAATGATTGACAAACTCGTGGGAGACGGGTTTGTGACGCGAGTGGCAATGGAAGGTGATCAGCGTTTGGTTGGGGTGATGCTCAACCCGTTGGGTGAGGAGGCACTGGCTCAAGCCTTGGTGGCTTTTCAAGAACGGGTCAAGCTTTTGATGTCTCGGTTGAGTCCCGAAGAACAGTCTACATTCACGGCAATTGTGCTCAAACTCGGACAGGTGACCTAATATGCGCTTACAATCTTTTGCGCCATTTACCCGCCGAGGATGGCAATCGATTAGCCGTCCTGCGCGGCAATTAATCTTAACACGGTTTCTGCGGTCCATTGCCCAAGGCGCTCTCGCCGTCGATTTTACATTATATCTCAAGGTTCGCGGCTGGAGTGCTCCCGATATCGGTCTTTTACTCATGGCGGGCGGATTGATGGGAGCGTTGTTGAGCCTGATGATCGGCGTGATTAGTGACCGGGTAGGGCGGCGCGTGTTTTTGCTGGTATATGAATCGGGGTTGATCGCCGGGACAACTCTCATTATTTTCTTCCCTTCGGCGTGGATTTTGGTTTTGTCGGCAGCTTTATTCGGCTTTGGCCGCGGAGCTAACGGCGCATCGGGGCCTTTCGCTCCCGCCGAGCAGGCTTGGTTAGCCCAATGTGTTTCTAACGAGCGGCGGGGCACGGTGTTTAGCCTCAACGCCGGTATCCAGTTTTGGGGCATGGGCATTGGCTCTGGGTTGGCAGCGGTATTACCGCATATGATTCCCGGTGTGAGAGGTCCAGAAGCTTATCTGCCGCTATTTTTGCTTAATGCGCTGATGGCTGTGGTCAATCTCGTGCAAATTTTGGCTATTGAAGAGCGACCCAGACGTCCGATAAAGTCTCCACCTCGTCCCGAGCGGCGAACGGACGAGTGGCAGGTCGTGAAAAAGGAAAACCATGCCTTGGCTTTGTTGCTTGCTGTGAATATGGTCAATTCCTTAGGTGTGGGGCTCGTGGCACCTTTGCTTCCATACTGGTTTAATGTGAAATTTGGTGTGGGCCCTGCCGCAATCGGGCCGGTTTATGCCTTAACTTTTGTCTTCACAGGCATCTTCGCGGTAGTTTTAGGCCGTGTTTCCGAACACATTGGCCTGATACGCTCGATTGTGTTGCCACGGTTTTTGGGCGTGGGACTGCTTATTGCCATCCCCTTTATGCCGTCTTTTACCGGGGCGGCCATCTTGTACGTGCTGCGATCTGTGGTTAACCGCAGCTCTATGGGGGCGAGGCAAGCGTTTAGCGTGGGATTAGTGCGGGATAAGCGGCGCGGATTTGCGAGCAGCTTGAATGCCTTGTCTTGGGGTCTTCCTGCCGCATTGGGGCCGGCTTTAGGAGGATGGTTAATAGGAATGGGATCTTTAATCTGGCCGTTTATTGCGGCTTCAGCACTGCAACTGGGCTATGTCATTCTCTTTCCCAAGGTCATGGGCCGGTATGATCCGAGTCGGAGACAGATCGGTGGGAGTCGGCATCATCCCGCAGCCAGTCACCGTTAAGGGCGTTGATAAACCTAAAGATTTCGGAGGATCTTCATGGCAGGTTGTCTTCTGAGTCCAACGTGTCAAGTGGCCTGTAAAACCCTGGGACATTCGCCCCGTGGATGACCGTTTGCTGTCTGAAGGTCGATGAGTAGGTGATACACTGATCAACAGAGAGGAGACAGAAGGGATGAATACTGGGGGGCTAGGGTCTATTCTTTTGGGTATTCTGGCTGTTATTTCCTGGATTCTGATTCCGATCGGAATCGTCCTGGTGATCGTCGGTCTCGTTCGCTATTTCTGGTGACGCGATGACGATCCGGGATTATTCTCCGACGCCGTTATGTGGGGGGAGAAATCAACCGCAGCGAATACGACAGCATGCTTCAGGACTTAAAGACAAAGGAGAAGTAGGATGAAGCGGTTTAAAGGATGGGGGATCGCTTCCGGCATGGCGGTGGTGTCTGGTTGTCTATTGCTGTTGTGGCGGTGGCAAATTGCCGGAGTGAGTTCTCTTGATATCGGCATGGGGTTACTCGTGTTAGGCGGTGTTTCCACCATCCTATGGGTGACGTCCCATGTGCCAGTGCATTCGTCGTCCCACAAACGGCCTATGGCGTTTTGGATGGGTTTGACGATGATTCTAGTGGGAACGATTTCCGTTTCTCTGCTTAGTATTCCGGTGAAACCCTCCCCTAGTGGTTCCAGAAGTCTTGGTTATCGTGTTTATTCGGGTGGGGGACCCCCGATTGTGGCGAAACATCATCCGCCTGTCTCAGCACAAACTGCCTTATCACAGGTATTTCCGGGAACCCGTATTGACTATAGTTTCGTCGCCACCGGCCCGGTGCCTGTATGGGAATTTCTGATTGCCCGAGGTTCACGGCTTGTGGCGGAGGCTACGTGGAATGGCAATACGTTGACTTTTGTAAATCTGGGTTGGAATCTTTATATGAATCGCCAGCCGATGCCAAAGCACCATTATTCCTGGAATCAGTTGCGAAGCGAGGTGCAGGTGCCCCCTCATGCCACGGTGCTAGGACCCTACCATCTGCCGGGATATGACGTGATGGTGGTGCCCAATAGGGGCCAATTGTGGGATCTTAACGTTCTCTCAGGAGAGGCCGGGGGGAGTGGGGTGTAATGACAGGGTATCAACGACAGGGAATGTTTATGACATTGCTGGGACTCGGCTTGTTGGTCGCTGCGCTTTTTATCCATCTGGCCCTGACGTATCCTCGCTCATCGGCCAAGATGACCCAGAGTGTGGGATCGGCTCTGACTATGCGGCGGCGCATTCAGTCTTCCCTTCAGCGTTTTAACGCGCAGGGTGACATCCATACTCTCCATATAGGGCAAAAGGCTAACACAT
>JAKADI010000347.1 GCA_021820675.1 Bacillota bacterium
AAATTCCAAAATCAATATTGCCTTCTTGGACCCCACGATGGATCGGAATGGTTTCGTCCGTTTTAATCACAAATGTTGCTTGAGGAAAACGACGAGCGACAATTTTCATACGTTGAGCAAGATAATGGCGGACCAACGGCGACCGTGTAATGCCAATTTTTATCGTTCGGGTCGTAAGGGACGCGTTTACAACAGCTTCCTTACCTTTTTGCAATTGGGTTAGTACGGCTTCAGCGTACGGTAAAAATGCCTCGCCAGCAGGAGTGAGAGTCACATCACGATGGCAACGCTTAAACAACGTGGTACCAAACTCGTCCTCTAATTGGTGGATAAGTCTTGAGACGTTTGGTTGAGTCATATTTAAGATATTGGCAGTTCTACCAAAATGGCGAATGCGAGCTAATGTTAGAAAAACTTCAGCATGACGAATATCCACAATATTCCTCCATAAACCCTACAAATGGGAAGATACCAAAACGTTATTGGACTATTGTGAAGATTATACGTATTATAACACACGATAAGACTTAACAAATAGTTGGACAACGGCACACCTTGCAGATGCAAAGGAGGATATTAGGTCATGGTTGACGAACGCAAGACGATCCGCATTGAAAATTATGGGGATGGAATTACCTGGCTTGT
This sequence comes from Bacillota bacterium, assembly GCA_021820675.1. Lineage (GTDB taxonomy): Bacteria > Bacillota > Sulfobacillia > Sulfobacillales > Sulfobacillaceae > Sulfobacillus. The sequence goes on from JAKADI010000347.1 coordinate 646, forward strand.
TCTAAATCGCCCGGATAAGCATAATGCTATGAACCCTACCATGCATGAAGAGATGTTACAAGCATTAGATGAATTGGAAGCAGATGAACAGACGCAGGTATTGGTCATCACCGGAAGCGGCGAAGCATTTTGTGCCGGTCAAGATTTGCAAGAATATTTTCGAGAGCTTGATAACAATCCTGAGAAACGCCTAAAAATCAGTCGCGCATCTCATCAATGGCGGTTTCAACGCCTATCGCATTTTCCCAAGATTACTATCGCAATGGTGAACGGTTGGTGTTGTGGGGGTGCATTTACCCAGTTGTTCGCCTGTGATTTTGCCATAGCTGCGGAAAATGCGCAATTTAGTTTGTCTGAAGTCAATTGGGGGATCTTACCAGGTGGTAATGTCACGAAAGTTGTGGCGGATTGCCTAAGTTACCGTGACGCTCTGTACTACATCTTAACGGCTGAAACGTTTAACGGAAAAAAGGCGGAAGCAATGCGCCTCATTAATTACGCTGTTCCGGCAGAGGCGTTGCGTGAGGAAACGATCGCTCTTGCTCAGAAACTGATGAAGAAAAACCCCTATACCTTAAGGGCGGCAAAAGAGGCCTATCGGGCGGTCAGAACGATGAATTATGATCAGGCGCTGGAGTATTTAAACGCCAAGAGTGCCCAGTTGAAAACATCCGATCCGGAACGAGGACGGGAAACAGGAATGCGCGAGTTTTTGGACCGTAAAAGCTACCGTCCCGGCCTTGAACCTTATCCTCGTCATTCGTAGTCAAGAAAGGCTGTCCTCTTTTTTCGTTGGCTGTTTTATCAATCACCCCTGCGTTCGATGACGGTCCGTTGGATGCTTTTACATCGGCTTATTGGGGGCTCGTGGGAGGAAATCATGGCACCATTAACAGGGATTCGTGTCGTTGAAGTAACGGGCGAACAAGGTCTCTATTGTGGCAAGATTCTTGCGGACTTGGGTGCCGATGTATGGACTGTCGAGCCCCCCAAAGGGCACCCGGCGCGGTTTGTTCCCCCGTTTTCTTTTAAAGGCGAAAGCCTTTACTTTAAATATTATGCGACCAATCGCAGGATGCTTCCCTTGGATATCGAAGTGGACGGCAGAACAAAAGACTTTACAAGGTTGCTGGAATCATCCGATCTGCTTATTCTAGCTGCGCTCGACCACAACATATCTGAAATTGCAGCGACAATCACCGCGTACTTGGCACGTCCTCCACATTGCATAGAAATCTCGGGGTTTGGTCCTGGCCATGAAAACGAAGAACCCACTCCTGAAATCGTGGCGTTTGCCTCGGGAGGTCTCATGAATATCAGCGGAGATCCGTCCTTTCCTCCAGTTGTGGCACCAGGTCAACAAGGTTGGGACTTGACCGGTGCCGTTGGAGCAGCGGTAGCTTTGACTCTATTGCAAGCGCACGTTCCCACTAAAGCATTATTGTCAGTTTACGAATTCATGGCTACGCTTGAGCACAATATCTCCATATACGCTAATGAAAGTCGCGTGGTGGCCCGTAGCGGTAGTCAGCATCAAGTGGCTTCTCCCGGCAAACTTTATGCATGTAAAGATGGGTGGGTTCATCTTTTTGTGACCTCCTCGTCACCGGGAGTGTGGGATCGCTTTTTCGACTGGTTGGGCCGCCCAGAAACCCTTGCCGATGAACACTGGCGTGACGGTCGTTTTCGGCGTGCTCACTCGGATTGTGTGGACAGTATAGTAACGAACGTCCTACAGCATCAAACGGTACATGACGTTGCAACCTCACTTCAAAAATTAAAAATCCCCTGCGTGCCAGTTCATAGTATCAAAAGCTTTTATAACGATCCGCACATCACAGAACGGCATTGGTTTCAGTCAATCGACCCGGGCCGATGGGCCTTTCCAGGTTTGCCGTATCGGTTGTCAGCGTTTAGCTCGCCAGTGTTTCGTGAACCAACCAATGTGGGTCAGCGGCCGCCCACGTTCGCGCCAAAGAGAAGGACATCTGTACCGAATGGCGACGTCGCGATAAAGTCTTCGTTGCCGCTGGCCAACGTCCGAATCTTAGATTTTTCGCATATGATTGCCGGACCTTATGCGACGCTCCTTTTGGGATATCTCGGTGCCGAGGTCATTAAGGTCGAGTCTACGCACCGAATGGATGGATTTCGGTTACGTGAAGGCGGTCATCCGGAGAAATCCCGTCCCTTTTGTGATTTTAATCGCAATAAATTAGGGGTAACCATAAATCTAAAACATCCCGAAGGCATCCGCCTTGTACGTGAACTGGTTAAGCGATCAGATGTTGTGATAGAAAACTTCAGTGCCCAGATATTTTCACAGCTAGGTTTAACCTATGAAGAAATGAAGAGTGTTCGCAAGGATATAATAATGGTGTCTATTCAAGGAATGGGCCAAACCGGTCCTTATCGAGACTGGGTTTGTTGGGGTCCTAGTGTCCAGTGGTTTAGCGGCCTTGGTTATTTATGGAACCATCCGGAGATCCCACTGGTTGGCTCACAAACATCCTATCCTGATTATGTCGCTGCTGTGCATGCTGCCATTGCCACGTTGGCAGCATTGTGGCAACGAAACACTACGGGTGAAGGACAATGGGTTGAGGTATCCATGGTTGAAACGACTGCCGCCATGCTGGGTCCCTATTTTCTGGAATACCTTGTTGACGGGAGGGAACCTCAACCCTATGGGAATAGTTCCCCCCGTTTTTCACCTTACGGATGCTATCCTTCCCGGGAATACGACCGATGGTGCGTCATTGCAGTCATGTCCGAACAGCAATGGCAGGCATTGGTGGCGGTGCCGGGTTTGGAACCGTTGTCTACGGACCCTCGATTTGTCACGAATGCATTACGCATGAGCAATCGCACCAGTCTTGACAACGTTTTGGCCCACTGGACACGTGAACATCATCTTGAGGAAATCATTTATCAAATGCGTTCTGTCGGAGTGCCTTGCGGCAAGGTCGCAAACGGTGAAGACTTATATCATGATCATGAGTTATGGAACAGGAAATTTCTTGTCCCTGTTGAACATTCCTTTTTCGGCCGAAAAATTTTTCCCGGACCTCCGTTCATTCTCAATGGGCAAAGGCCAGCCACGAGAGCCGCTCCGATGTTAGGGCAACATA
>JAKADI010000348.1 GCA_021820675.1 Bacillota bacterium
ACATTCATATTGGCGTACACTAAGAGAAAAATTTTTAGGGAGCGATATGCGTGCTCGTTCGGGCAGCCCGTCTCGAGGACTTGAAGGATATTCATCAACTGATTATGTATTACGCGAATCAAGGAGCATTGCTACCCCGTACTCGAGAATCCTTAGCTGCTCATTTGCCGCAATTAGCCGTGGTATATCAGGGTAGCACCTTAGCAGGCGTGGTCGCCCTCCACAGATTAGAGCCCTCAGTCAGTGAAGTTCGGTCATTAGCTGTTGATCCCGCCTTTCAAAAGCAAGGAATCGGCGAAAAGCTAGTCCGTTTCGCGGTCAAACTAGCGCAGGAGCAAGGCTACCACAAAGTCATTGCTTTTACTCGCCAAGTCGGCTTTTTCGAGCACTGCGGCTTTTATCCAGTAGCACATAAAAGCGTCCCGGCCAAATATTTTATCGATTGCGTAGGATGCCCAATGTTAGCCCATTGCGACGAAACGGCCATGGAACGAGTCTTGTTGGTACCCAACGTCAATCCATCCGTGACCGCATATCCCGCATCTTCCTTAACCTGAGAAAGGCCGTATAATTGCCAGACCGCCTCCTGACTGCGGCAAATCTTACCCCAAGATTCTATGCAACTCGGTAGAGAACCCGACTGGCACATGGCTCAATTCCGTGCCAGTCTTGGTGTTAATAGCTATTCCACTTGATAGCCCGCTGCCACAACGGCCCGTTTCAGTTGTTCCAATGATGTTTTATTCTCGTCATATGTAACTTTCGCTGTTTTTTGGTCAAGATTGACCGAGGCGGTTTTGACGCCATCGACATTTTTCAATGCATTGGTCACCGTCATTACGCAATGGTTGCACGTCATCCCTTCTATCCCCAAACTTACCCGCTCTATGATAATCACCCTCTCTTTGCTCATCTGGTACGTTAATTTTCCCATGTCCTAGAGGCCGAAGGGTCAAAACCCCTTTAGGCTCAGCCAAATGCTATCTGCGCAATGCCGATAACATTGTAGCCCATATCCCTGACAGAGACAAAATGCTACGTAGGCAGTGGGGCCACACCAACCGGTCTTGACGACTGGTCGATTGGAGACATGACAATGACACCCACCATAAGACCGCCTGGCGATTATCAAATTCCTCGAATCACGGTCAACATGAAATACCTCGGTGAAAGCGCGGCAATGAACTTAATATTTCATGTTTTCATCCAAATACCTTCATTCGTGGATACACCTAGAATGTGCATCCTGGTAACACCAATGAGGACTATGGGCCTAAGGCATTCACATAGTACCAGTTATCTGTATAATGAAACTGTTGATTAAGTAAACCTTTTACTTTGATGGTTTTATATAGCGCACTTAGTGTTAAGGAGGGGTTTTATGGAATTGCCAATGTTGCCCATACGTTTTCTCCGTCGAGCCCAAGCTCTATATGCGCGCAAGACTGCTGTAGTCTGCGGGGACGTAACAGAATCTTATGACGAATTCGGCGGAAGAGTCAATCAACTATCCCGAGCCTTAAATCACGCTGGTGTCCAGCAAGGAGATCGGGTAGCTTACCTTGCCTTGAATTGTCACCGGATGATTGAGGGGTATTACGGCATTCCTCAAATCGGCGCTATTCTACTATGCCTGAATATTCGCCTTCACCCAAAAGAGATCGCATACATTATTAACGACGCTGCACCAAAAGTTCTCATTGTGTCGACCCAATTGTTGCCGTTATGGTCCCAAATTGCCAACCGGTGTCCTAGCGTGGAACATGTCTGGCTTATCAACTCGGACGCGCCAGAGTCGCCCTTTCCGATTTATGACGCAATGTTGAGCCAAGAGTCTCCTGACGCTCCAAGCGTGCCTCCTATTAACGAGAACGACGTCGCCGAATTGTTCTATACATCGGGTACGACGGCCTCACCAAAAGGTGTCATGATGACGTATCGAAATCTTTATTCACACGCCTTTAGTGCCATTGCGACCCTAGGATTAAACGATGAAGTCATTCAAATTGTTGGAACCGTGCCACTTTTCCATGTTAATGCTTGGGGATCTCCCCACTACCTGGTTGCCGTGGGAGCTACCCAAATCATTGTGCCTCGTTTCGATCCGGAACTCTTCGCCCAATCCGTAGAGCGTTCCAGCGCCACTCACGCCTTACTCGTTCCCACCATGCTCAACGCCCTGCTACACACTCCAAACTTTGATCAGTACAATTTATCCTCTTTACAGCAGATTCTTTTGGGTGGCGCAGCGACCGCCTCGTCCCTGATTGAAGAAGCCCGAAATCGCCTTCAGTGCGAGTGTGTGGTAGGATACGGCTTAACGGAAACGTGCCCGGTTGTTTCGGTCGCCTATGTGAAATCACCGCTCAAATCCTTGTCTCTCACCGAACAAAACCATCGACAATCCCTAACCGGGCTTCCGGCAGTCGGAATTGAAGTGGAAGTGCTAGACCCCGACGGTTGTCCCTTGCCTCACGACGGACAGCATCCTGGCGAAATAGGCGTTCGCGCGGACAGTGTAATGAAAGGCTATTGGAATCGCCCAGAAGAAACCGAGCGGGCTTTTAAAAACGGCTGGTTTCTTACCGGCGATATGGCCGTAATTGATTCCGAGGGATATATCAACATCGTCGACCGAAAGAAAGATATTGTTATTTCAGGTGGAGAAAACATTTCGAGTTTACATGTCGAAGATATCCTTTACGCCCATCCCGATGTCATTGAGGCGGCAGTAATTGGTATTCCTCATCCCCAGTGGGGAGAAATTGTCCACGCCTTCGTTGTGCCCGAGCCAGGGCATACAATTGCGATCGACGAATTAGAAGCCTTTTGTCGTGAACGGCTAGGCGGCTTTGAAGTGCCGAAGTCGTGGGAAATAGTCGACAGTTTGCCTAAAACCGGAACCGGTAAAATTATGAAACATGTCTTGCGGGAGAAGTTCCGAACGCCGCCCGCTTCGCACTAAGAAACCCAATAGCCCCATACACTTGACGAGTGCACCTCTATTTTATATACCTTCCCGTACTGTCGTCATGGGAAGTCACTTCATAAAATCAGGTGCACTCTCGCATTGCGGGGCCAATTTTGCTTAATACTGTTGATAGGATTCGCAAATCTCGTAACCGAATGGTGTCCATTTAACATTTTGAGCTTCGATGACAGTATCCGGCCATAAAGACGTTGAGATGCGGTTAAATTCGACTATCGACCCGGTCGTATAGAAGGATAACGACCCACGGGATAACGTGTCGAGAGGACCCAATACATTTTGCAAATGTTTCGCGGTTTCATACCCCGGGTCAATGATAGCCGCGCGGTCCCCAACCTCTTCATAGAAAATCCGTTCCATGTGAGGAAAGTGGGTGCATCCCAAAACCACGGTATCGACATCGTGTGAAAAGACCACGTCAAGACATTCACGCACAGCCAGCCGAGCTTGACGAGTTTGAGTATTGCCCATCTCGGCCATCGTCACCAGTGCCGGACAGGGCCACTGAACCACGTACGCCTCGGGATTATAGCGTTCAATCGCCTTGCGATAGACACCCGATGCAAAGGTCGCCTGTGTCGAGAGCACCCCAATATGCCCGGTTTGGCTGGTCTGGGTAGCCTTTTGGGCTCCAGGATAGACCACGCCAATGACGGGGACTGGGGATTTAAGCTGAGATAGCTCTAACGCGGCAGCTGTAGCTGTATTACAAGCAATCACGACGGCTTTGACGTTTTGTTTCAAGAAGAAATCCAAGAATCGGAAAAATAGTTCCCGTACGTCG
>JAKADI010000349.1 GCA_021820675.1 Bacillota bacterium
AAAAGAAGTGGATCCGGTATTTTTTGAAGCCAACTTGGTCAATAACGAGAGCTTTTATCCCTACGGATATTCACAGATTGTGCCCATAAGGTTTGGTTCCACCACCGGGGGTGGGTAATCACGTGTGCTTGGATAGGACTAAGTCTGAGATAACGCAGACACTTCTTTGAAGAACAGAGCGGAGGAAGACAAAATGGATCGTGTCGAGATGAGCGCAAACGAAAATAACAACTATCGGGAACACGAAGTGGCAAAAATGCCGAGTCTCTTCTCGTTTGTCAAGTTGTCTTGGCTTATCACTGCTCTGTTCGTGGTTCAGTTATTGGCTCTTGTGACGGTGAATTATCGCGAATTTCTTCACTTTGGGTTGACGATAGATTACGCATACTTTGAACAAACTTTTTGGTTGTTGGCCCATGGACACTTAAACCCTTACCCCTCTTCCATGAATATGTCATTTTGGCGCAACCATTTCGAATTGCTGATGTGGCCGCTGGCTTTGTTGTATTGGCTCTGGCCCCAGGGGCCAGTGTTACTGATTATTCAAGACATTGCTGCCGTGGCCGCTGAATGGTTTGCTTTTAAAATCATTCAGCGAATAGTGCAAAACAGTTCCGTGCCACTCCTTTGGGAACAGATTCTAACATTTTGTGCCGCAGTGATTTTGACGTTTAATCCTTGGGTTTGGTGGGCCGAGAGCTTTGATTTTCATTTCCACGCGATAGAAGCCTGTCTGGTCACTGCCGGCTTATGGGCATTTTTCGAAAATCGGGTGAAGTGGGGTTACATCCTGATGATCCTGACATTATTAGCCAGTCAAGTATCCACCACGTATCTGATACCGGCCGGTGTCACCATGTTTTTCATGGGGCGAGTGCGCAGGCGGCACGGCTTCATTATTGCCCTACTGGGACTGGCATGGTTTCTAATGACAGAACATTTAGGTGTCAATGGCTTAGCCGTGGTTTCCTCAGGGCATGGTTCGAGCGCTTCCTCCGTTTCTGGCTCTCATTTGCCACGGGCGGCGGGCGGCTTAATTGCTATAATGTTGCACCCCTTGTCGATGGTGAGGGCGGTTGCGGGGGTATGGAAAAACATTTTGGCAAACTTAGGTCCGGTGGGCTATCTGGGACTCCTGTCCCCTTGGGGATTGGTACCCTTGCTGGTCATCGTGGAAACGGCATTGGCTGGAGGTCCGCTATTTACACAACCGAGTGATAATACCATTGCCATGTGGGCATTGGTGCTGATCGGAACGATTATATGGATTAATCGTGTCTATCTTTGGAGTAGATGGATGGGATACCTAACTCTAGGGTTATTATTGGTGAATTTCACAGGATGGGCCATTATGGGTTATGGGGTGCTTCCAACCAAATATACCATGACGTCCGAGGCGACAGCACAAACGCTCAGTGATGCACTTCGAAGTATTCCTGCGAATGCAGAAGTCGTTGCATCGCAAGGAATCTTGGGACGGGTCGCCACACGAGACTATGTCTATTCTTTTAATGCACCTGGTGTTCCTATTGTCTCAACCAAACCGATCTATTTCGTTATTTCCCCTTATCAAGGAATTAATGTGCTTTCTGCGCCGACGATAGCTTGGCGTCTACAATATGTGGTAGATAACTTGCATGCGAAGGTGGTATTGCATCGACACCATATATGGATTTTGCGGTGGTTGCCACCTCTACGGATCCGCAGCCTATCATGGCCCAATCGACCTGCACATTTGATGGCATGGACATTCAAAAGTGCTATAGGACATGCCGCGTTGCAAGGCCGGCCGGAGGAATGGCATATCAACGCAGGAGGCACTTCACGTGGCTATGTTTTGAATGGGGATTACTGGCGTCTTGCTCCGGGAAGCTATCAAGCAACTGTTTCTTTGCAATCTGCCGGGCCCGTGAATGTGGAAGTATGGAATGATACCGGCAATGTTTTGCTGAGTCGCCAAAGTGTGTTAGCTACCCACAGAAGAAAGACGTTGACCGTCCCTTTTGTGGTGGACCATCTATTTTTGCGTAAGGTTTATTCGGGATTTGGTCCCTTTCGTTATCAACCTGTGATTTCCACACGGGAAAACAACATTGAAGTTCGTGTCTGGACACCGGGAGGAGCTCCTGTGAAGGTCTATGAAGTGGGGGTACAAACTCAGAGGCCAGGAGGAGGATAGATTCTTGTCTTGGTAAAAGAGCACATCAACTAAGGTGAAAAAACCGGAGGAATGGACATGACTCAATGGACTATCATCAGTGTCGTGGTACCGGTATTGAATGAAGAGGCGGTACTGTCGGAGACTTATGCGCGCCTGAAAAAGGTTTTAGAACCTTGGCCTCATGAAATCGTATTTGTTGACGACGGGTCGACGGATGGATCGGGAGACATATTGTCGAATTTATCCATCCGAGATCCGCATGTGAAAGTCATTAGTTTGTCGCGTAATTTCGCTCATCAATTAGCGGTCAGCGCTGGACTGCATTATGTCGAAGGAGACGCCATCATATTGGTTGATGCGGATTTGCAGGATCCTCCAGAGGTTATTCCGGAACTGATCGAAAAATGGCGACAAGGCTATGATGTTGTTTATGGCATTCGATGTAAGCGAGAGGGGGAATCCCGGACTAAACGGCTCACTGCTTATCTTTTTTACAGGATATTGCGTCGGTTGAGCGATGTAGACATTCCTAGGGATGTTGGAGATTTTCGTCTCCTCTCGCGGCGCGTTGTCAATGTGTTAAACGTGATGCCCGAGTCCCATCGATTTATTCGAGGAATGTCCTCATGGGTTGGATTTCGACAAATTGGCGTTTCTTATGTTCGCGAGCCACGGGCGGCAGGCACGACCAAGTATCCCTGGCACAAAATGTGGCGATTTTCGCTGGACGCCGTCACGAGTTTTTCTGTAGAACCCCTAAGGTGGGTGAGACGGGGAGCATGGGTTGTGGCTGCCTTGGCCTTTTTGGCCAGTCTCTGGCTGATTCGACAAAAACTGATGTTTCCCCATAGTTTGGTTCTGGGATGGACGTCCATGATGGTGACGGTATTGTGGTTAGGAGCGTTGCAACTGGGTGCTCTGGGTATTTTCGGAGAGTATTTAGCTAGGGTCGTCGAACAAGGACGAAAAAGACCTTTGTATGTGGTGGCCGAAACCCGGAATCTTGGGGCAGAGGATTCGGAATCATCTGATCTTACGAGGATCCATAGTGAGAGAGAACGAGGTGAGCACCATGGCCAGGCCGTGGATTTCCATCGCCATACCCTCCTTTAACCGGGCAGATCTGCTGTTGGGCGCCGTGCAATCCGTCCAGGCGCAGACCGATCCCAACTGGGAACTCTTTATCATCGATGACCAATCCACGGATAGTACCTGGCATGTCGCGCAAATGTTGGCACACAAGGACGAACGGATTCAGTGCGAACGAAATGCGCATAACCGCGGGTTGGCCGGCAATTTTTCTTATGCCGCCACTAAGGGTCAGGCTCCCTATGTGCTGTTATTAGCCGCTGACGACCAATTGGCTCCTGATTTTCTCGAACGTATGCGAAAGATCGGCATGCACACAGTTGGTTTGGGTCTGCTATGTGGACGCCGGGTTCTGTTCTATCCCGGGACAAAGCGGAGGGTTCCCTATGCCATCCCGTTGGAGGGTCAGTATGCTCCGGGATCTACCGTGGCCCGCGCCTTGGCCAATGGCAATTTATACGGATTGTACTCATCGGTGGTGATGCGGCGAGAAGCTTTGAGAGCCGTGGGAGGCATTGCTTC
>JAKADI010000350.1 GCA_021820675.1 Bacillota bacterium
AGTGCTCTGCACGGTCCCATGCCATGACCTTTTGCTCTTCCGTCAAGGGGCGATAAGACTGAGCGGCTTGCAATACTTTGGGGAGAAGGTGTACATCACAAGCCGTGGCAAATCCTGTAATTTCGGAGTGGGATAGAACATAAGACACCGCGTCTTGGATTTCCTGGGCATCATCAAAAGGTTGGTACCAGGTATTGTACGGAGCCACAGTCCCCTGTGGCCACCGGGGACCACGGGCAATGGCCTTAATCGTCATCAAGGCGACATGTTGTCTTTGCACTTCATGCACCAAGGCTTCATAATCTTGACGGTAAGATTCTTGGGCTTCCAGCACAAAATTCAAAGGGGTAAGGACCGTCGCGAAGGGATAACGGCGGAGGGCTTCCAGGTGAACGCGAGGAGCTGAGTGGCCATGGCCAGTGATTCCAATCGCTCCTACCAGACCTTCTTCTTGAGCCTGGATCGCCGCTTCCAAAGCGCCGCCGGGCTGAGTTACAGCGTCCAGCTCTTCAAAGCTGGTCACCGCGTGGAGTTGAATTAAATCGACATTTTCGACCCCCAATCGGGTTAATGATTCCTCAATCTCCCGTCTTGCCCCCGCACGCGTTCTCTCACCGGTTTTGGTGGCCAAGAAAATCTGAGACCGAATTTGCGGCATCCAGGGGCGCATTCGAACTTCAGCTTCCCCGTAACTGCGTGCGACATCGAAATGATTAATCCCATAGTGCAAACAGAGTTCGATGGCTCGGTCTGCGTCTTCTTGACTGACTTGCCCCAGGGCACAAGCGCCAAATATAGCCACGGAACTTTGATGGCCTAACCGCCCTAATGGTCGCGTTTCCATACTGTGAGTCCTACCTCCTTCAAGGTTTCGCCATTAAAATGTTCCGTCGACATCGAGATGAAGATTCATTTTATGTTGGTGACGTTTTGATGTGGCGATGCGCTTTTGTAGTTCTGTCCAGTATACATCTTCATCAACAGGAATCGAAACCCAATCATTTAACCAGGCGGATAAATGCATCGCGTTGGAGATTTCAAGCCCTGCGATGCCTTCCTCACCCGGTGCAATCAGGGCACAGCCGTGTATGATGGCGTCGACCCAATTTTGTGTGATTGCCTGATGATTGCCCTCTTGTCCCACAACTGGCACGCGGCATTCCCAGGCCTCCGGTTGGCCAAACCCCCCACGGTAGGTTCGATTAAATTCGCGTTCCGACATACGCAACCGCCAAAATGTCATCTGACCGTTTTCAATCACAATTTTTCCCCGGTCTCCGACAATTTCAAATCGATTAGTACCGGGAGCTTCAGCTGTACTGGTTACGAAGACACCTGTTCCGCCATTTTCATATTCTACAAAGGCTGTGACGTCATCTTCGACTTCAATATTATGGTACTTTCCAAACCCACAAAAGGCCCTCACCCGAATTGGCATGAGTCCGGTCGTCCACTGCCAAAGATCCAGTTGATGAGGATCCTGGTTAATAAGCACTCCGCCGCCTTCACCGGCCCAGGTAGCCCGCCAATCCCCAGAGTCATAGTAACTTTGCGAGCGGTACCAGGACGTAATAATCCAGTTCGTCCGGCGGATGGGGCCTAATTCTCCGGAATGAATTAAATCCCGCAATTTTTGATAAAGCGGATTCGCCCGTTGGTTGTACATAATGCTGAACACCCGGCCACTTTCCTTAGCCGCTCGGTTCATTTGGCGCACGGCTTTGGTGAAGACCCCCGCAGGCTTTTCGATTAGCACATGCAAATCCTGTTGCAATGCCGTTTGCGCCAAATCAGGGTGCCCATAATGCGGAACGGCGATGATGACTCCGTCAAGATTCGGGTGCTTAAACAAGTCGTCAGCCGTCTCAAATACTTCGATTCCCGGAAAATTTTGGCGTGCCCACTCCCTTCGGGCTGGGTTGATATCGCACACGGCGATGAGTTCGGCATCCCTAACCGTACCGGCGCGCAGGTATCTCGCATGCTGCGTGCCCATATTGCCAATACCAATAATTCCGATACGGATGGCTTTCATGGTCCACCTCCCTATTCGACTTCATGCACCCATCTGTGACGGGGATCTTCAAATGGCTTCAAGATCCGGCCGACAGGGCCAGCCATGCACCAGAGATAATACACTTGGTACCCTCCGGCGGCGGACAGAGGATGGTAGCCGTCAGGAATCGCAAATGTGTCTCCGTTACGGACAAGGTAGGCGGCGTCCTCGTTTTGCCTTTTGGACTGATAGTGTAATTGAACGCCAAAACCGTCCGCTGGGTTCACACGGTAATGATAGATTTCTTCGAAGATCGTCTCTTCCGGAGTCTCTTCATCATGTTTATGGGGCGGATAGCCTGACCATTCTCCTGGATAGTTGATGGTCTCCCCCACAACCAACCGGTCAATTCGATCATCGTAGCCCGCTACGAGAATGTCCCTGACGTCGCGTCTCCAGTGCCCCTTGCCGCGGTGTTGGGTTTGGATTTGGTCCGGCAATACCACAAAGGGCTGAAAACGCTTCTCCGCACGGGCTCGGCAGACGGCCAAAGTAGCTGTGTCGCCTTTGGTGGACACCGCATACTCCGAATCTTTAGGCACATAAACGGTGGTGGCAGGTTCTTCAAAAACGCTCGCGCGCCCGCCGAGGTCATGCCAAGTTTGCCCTTCGACGGTGACATCCACGGTCCCATCCAGAATTACCAAGGCGGCCTCATGATCAAAAGTCGACTGAGAAACGGTTACGATGGGCGCTTTCAAATTGATAAGCCCGAATTCCAGCCACTTTAAACAGTGTTCTTGGTAATTTATGATCTTTTGATATCCATTAACGTTGTCTGCCTTATGACGAACCAGCAACATGCTCTCTCCCCCTCGTATAACGGTCGATTCTTGCGAGTAATGTGGTTACGATATGTTTCGAAGGTCCACAAAATTAGACGCCATGACACCAGCATTGTCTGGTATGCCAATGGGTCCGCGGCGAGGACCTCTGCCTTCCGCACGGATAGCATCAGGGTCTCGATCTTGATTCCTGGAAGGCCGGGATTCACGCATATAGTTCGGTGTTTCGCACTGCGCCTTGAGATTGCGGATTCCGGCCATTTACGTGCGGTAGCCAATCAGGCCTCCATGATAATGCTCTTGGCACTTTAGAGCCCAACCCCCTCGTATCGGCTTCAACCACCCGTGTTTAAAGTGCCACGTAAGAACTTCCGGCCGCGATGAGGGATTGCCATTGGCGGCGGACATAATCTACCGCGTGTAAGCGGTTTACGAGGTCGTGAATCAGGGCCCCCCAAGCTAGCACACGACTAATGGACATGATTAAGCTGTGTCGTGATGCAGCCACAGCTATTAATGCCAAGTTGCCCAGTTCCTCTCCGTCGGGAAGCGGGTGGCGATACCGGAACTCGCGGCTGGCTCCTGCGGCCAGGACCATGAACGATTCGATATTTGCGGGATGATCCAGTAAAAGCGCGTCATAATCCGCTCTGGCGTGCAACCAACGTTGAGCGCGGTGCGACTTTTCTATCCATTCTCGAAAGGGTAAGGTCAAAACGCCACCGCCTTTTGTTGCAATCGATTGCTATTAGAATATTACCACACGAGAGACTCTTGCGAAAGTCTTCGAATAAAACGAGTACTACACAGAAAATACCGGATCGTAAAGGTTGCAATCGATTGCTGGGAAAGATAATATTATGATATATTTCATTTTTTAGAAATCTCGGAGGAATGATTTTGCCTAAGAAACGGTATGCGACCATT